>DAINRK010000799.1:645-1542 GCA_036741855.1 Anaerolineales bacterium | reverse complement strand
CGTTCATGCAAGGGAAACTCAAACTAGGTGGTGATTTGAACCTGGCGATGAAGATGATGCAGATGTTCAAGACCAAGTAAAACGCCCATTTTTGGCTGTCCTTTTTCAAGGGATCTCGAGAGCCGTTTTGAGATGGGCGATGAGATGCTGTGTTCGTATCTCACGTCCTTGTGCATTTAGGTGAAAGGGAGTGTCGTAAAAATAATCATCTGGATAGCATAATTGATCGAGGCCTGTAAGTATGGGAATGGTGGTTTGGGTTTGAAATACTCTGTAAAACTTATGGATGTATTTCATGCCCGTCAATTCACAATTCGTCTGTCTTGCGGCGGGTGCCTCGTAAAACACCGTCGCGCCCTTCGAGCGGGCATATACGTTAAACGCCTCCAGAAATTCATACGCTTCGTCACTCTGATTCACGAGGAAACCTCCATAATCTGCACTCATTCCAGGAGATTTCTTGTCCTGCAGATGACCAGTAAAATCACCATACTTGTTAAAGTATTGACTCTGGTAAATACCCCGAAACTCACTTAAATTTTCGCCATAAAAGTATAGATTCATTTGACGATTGATTTTCCTTTGCAGCATCCGATGAAGCATGGGCAGGGAATCCCAAACAGGTTCCTTCAGATATTTAATTCTTTGAGGATAGAACTCAATCCAATCGGCTAGATACTGTGGACTGCCATAAAAATCATCTCCGCCCGCGAAATTGTAATATTCAAGGCTGATGATAATGATATCTCCCGGATGGATATATTCCTTAAGTTCCACCAGGGGGGTAATGCCAATATGAACATCTAATCCGTCATTGATCACAGGTACTTTGAGACTTTGCTCGATAAGTTGGCTGTCAAAGCCCCAGGCAACATTTGAGCCACCCACGAGAATAAT
>DAINRK010000799.1:0-635 GCA_036741855.1 Anaerolineales bacterium | reverse complement strand
GGCTTGATAATAGTGTTGCGGATCGGGTCCAATTATGTGGAACAAACCAGACAATATTACAATTGTCGAAATGCCGATCTGGGCCAATCTGATGAGTAATCCACGGATATCATGCATAGTTAAAATTGGAAGTAAATAAACGCCTGTTCGACACCGGTATAAGATGTCCCGAAGGTGAGGATCGCTATGACGAGTAGTAGATAGCAGAGATAGCGGAAGACAGGTTGTTTGACTTTTAGATTGAACTGCTCCAGGAAATTTTCTTGATATTGTTTCACTTCCATGTAGAGCAAGAAGAGTAAGGCCATGCCTGATAACGCAATCTCCGCACGGGTAACGGGCAATAAACTGCTCAAGGCCGCCAAGAACCCATTCACGAGCCCTCCAAGGCCGGTGTGCGTGCCCTCGAAAATCAAGCTTGCGGCGTGGCTAAGAAATGTCCCCCATCCGCTGAAGAGATGGGTCACGATGTACAAGGCATCACTCACGTTCCAAGCCCGGAAAAAGATCCAGGCAAAACAGACCAGCACAAAGGTCGTCAACAGCGCAACCCCATCCAACACCGTAGAGAATTGTTTTGCGAATGCTGCGTTTCGGAGTCGATTCCAGAGCGGTTCCATTAGTCCGCTTAAGAC
>DAINRK010000798.1:0-1648 GCA_036741855.1 Anaerolineales bacterium | reverse complement strand
TCCCGGCGGGAGTATCCGGTGAGATCTATCTGGCAGGCGTGGGAGTCGCGCGGGATACGAGAGAGAACGAATCGCCTGAGTGGCTTAATGTAATAGAACAACTCAAACGGGTAATATACTTTGCCTGACTGAATGTCCGTGTGGTTGAGCAGAGTCGGGTCAATGGGGTCAACTTCATGTGGTGCGGGAGGCGGGTTTCCATCGAATTGGGAAAGCCATAGATCAATGTAATTACTATGCGCGTAAAAATCCTGCGCAGTGTGGGTCAATCTTCCAAATGCAGACCATGCAGATTTAGCATCACTTGCTTTAAGTGATGAAATGACCAGTGCCCGTTGTTCTTCCATATAGTCATTGGATTGTTTGAAAGAGTTATTATCCACGTGATATTCATCATGACCAAATTGCCCGCTTATTCTGTCCTGATGATTGTTCGCTCTGGTGATGGCTGACAGTGCGCGTGGACCAAAGCAATCTGCCAGCGCTTCAGAGGTGATCTTAATATGATATTGTGTGAGCATGATTGTTCGATTATAAGCCATTGGTTACCCACAGGGTCCGCTTCGCTTATAATGACCGCATGAGCTTTTATACATCCAAAGGGGATGACGGAACAACGAACATACTTGGCGAAGGACGCGTTGCAAAGTATCACGCGCGCATCGAAGCCGTGGGGACATTGGACGAATCAACTGCCGCCCTGGGCCTGGCGCGCGCTCAGACTCTTGATCCACGCTCAAGCGGAATCCTACTCGAGGCGCAGCGCGATCTATATAAGTTGATGGCTGAAGTAGCGGCAACGCCCGAAAACGCGGAGAAGTTCCATTTCATCGATGCTGCCCGCGTAACCTGGCTCGAAGAACAAACCAACGCGTTGAGCAAACTTGTAGAGATGCCAAAGGAATTTATCGTGCCCGGCGATTCCTTGACAGGCGCGGCGCTTTCACTGGCGCGCACGATCATTCGCAGGGCAGAACGGCGTGTGGTCGAGTTATTTGACGCAGGGGAGATTACAAATCCGGACCTGCAGCGATATTTGAATCGTCTATCATCTTTATGTTTTGTCTTGGAATTACTGGAAAACAAAGCGGCGGGGCATAATACGACATTGGCAAAAGATAATAAATGATAAATTTCCAAATGACCCTTTTCTAAACACGAAGGGCACGAAATACACAAAGGGAAAAGATTTTGGCCTTAAGGGTTTCCTTCGTGATCGTTGTGTCCTTTGTGTTTAAATTTTTGCATGTATCAAAACAGAAAGAGAATCCAACATGAACCCTGAAGAATTTCGACAAGCTGGCCATCAACTGATCGATTGGATCGCGGATTATCGCGCGCGGGTTGAGGAATTTCCGATCAGGTCAAAGCTTGAGCCCGGGGCCATACGCGCGGCGCTTCCAAAGGTTCCGCCCACCGACCCTGAAGCATTCGAGGGCATCTTTAGCGATCTCGAAGAGATCATCCTGCCAGGCTTATCTCACTGGCAGTCTCCCAACTTCTTCGGTTACTTTCCTGCCAATAGTGAACTGGCTTCTGTGTTGGGTGATTATCTCAGTACTGGTTTAGGCGTGCTGGGGCTCTCCTGGCAATCGAGCCCGGCATTAACCGAGGTGGAGGAAGTGGTCACAGATTGGATGCGCCAGAT
>DAINRK010000797.1:0-1672 GCA_036741855.1 Anaerolineales bacterium | reverse complement strand
TTCTCTTCTTTCTTTGCTTTGAATCTTTCAAAGGCACGCGCCTACCTCCCTGAGGTCCCGCGCGGATTGTTGGCCTTCAATGGTTTACTTGGCGCGTGGGCACGTTCCTTCGGCTTTGCATTTGGTAAGTATCAGGCATTGCATCCAAACCTAAAAGATACAACCCATCAACAAGTGCAGCGTGTACATCGCTTGAGTCGACGTGTCCACGTGTGGACGGTCAACGCGGCGGAGGATATGCGTAGGCTATTCAACTGGGGCGTGGATGGGATTTTTACAGACGATCCTCAATTAGCTGTTCAAGTGCGCGAGGAATCCAGGTGAAGATTCGGATTTTCTTACACTGGCTCATGCTGTTAATAATGAGCGCATCTTTACTTGGACCTTTGCAAGTCGCGCGTGCCCAGACCCCCGTCCCACTCTCGAAAATCCAGGCTGTGCTGGATACGATGACACCCGAGGAAAGAGTTGGTCAGTTATTCCTGGTTACATTTCACGGAATAGATACCTCGGCTGAATCGCAAATTCGAGATCTAATTACCAATCATCATGTGGGTGGAGTTGTGTTACTGGCAGAGAATGATAACTTCATCGCTGAACCGGATACGGTAACAGGTGCGCATCAATTGGTCAACGCGCTTCAAAGTATGGAATGGGAAACTACAACTTCAGATTCAGAAAAAACATATGTACCCTTGTTTGTCGGAATTTCACAGGAAGGCGATGGTGCCCCGAACGATCAGATTCTCAGCGGGCTGACACCCATGCCCAATGAAATGGCAATCGGCGCAACATGGAATACGGATCTCGCAAGGCAAATTGGATCAGTGCTGGGAAGTGAATTGAGTGCATTGGGATTCAACTTATTCCTCGGTCCTTCCCTTGATGTTGTTGAAACCCCCAACCCATCCCCGCAAATTGACCTGGGTACGCGTGTGTTTGGCGGTGACCCGTTTTGGGTGGGTGAAATGGGGCGTGCATATATCGGTGGATTACATGAGGGAAGTAATGCTCATATGATGGTAGTTGCCAAACACTTTCCGGGGCGTGGCAGTGCAGACCGTCTGCCGGAGCAGGAAATTGCCACTGTCCGCAAATCGCTTGAGCAGTTAGAACAGATCGAGCTGGCACCGTTCTTCGCGGTGACAAATTCTTCAGCGCCTGCTGAACTCGTGGATGGTCTGCTCGTTTCACACATTCGATATCAGGGGTTTCAGGGAAACATTCGAGCTACAACTCGTCCTGTCAGTTTTGATCCTACCGCGCTTTCGGCAGTTATTGCGCTGCCCAAATTTAAAAATTGGCGTGATAACGGCGGCTTGATTGTAAGCGATGCACTTGGAAGCCAGGCCGTCCGCGATTTTTATTCGCAAGGCGGGGATATTTTCTCACCCAGGTTTGTTGCGCAGGATGCCTTTCTGGCAGGCAATGACCTGCTTTATCTCGGAAATATCACCTCGGATGAAATTGGCAGCGATTCCTATTCCACCACTATCGGAATCATTGAGTACTTTGCACAGGTTTATAAAACCGATACTACCTTTGCAAGACGCGTCGATCAAGCCGTGACAAGAATCCTTGCCCAAAAATTTCGTATATACGATCCTTTCACAGCTTCCAATGTGCTGACGACAACAGACCGATTGGATGCTCTGGGCTCCTCTCAACAAGT
>DAINRK010000796.1:0-1683 GCA_036741855.1 Anaerolineales bacterium | reverse complement strand
GAACTTCACAGCCATTGTTGACTTTGCTCACACGCCAAACGCATTGAAGGTCGCATTAGAAGCAGGCCGCACAATGACAAATGGGAGAGTAATTTCTGTCTTTGGTTCAGCGGGATTGCGCGACAAAGAAAAACGCCGCATGATGGCAGAGATTTCCGCAGAGTTGGCTGATCTGACCGTGTTGACTGCCGAAGACCCACGCACGGAGTCGCTGGATGGAATCCTTGAGGAAATGGCAGCAGGCGCGAGGTCCAAAGGAGGACGAGAGGGCGAGACATTTTGGCGCATCCCAGATCGAGGCGAAGCCATCAAGTTTGCGTTGAACCTGGCGCGCCCAGGTGATATCGTCTTATCCTGTGGCAAGGGTCATGAACAATCCATGTGTTTTGGTGCACGCGAGCATTTATGGGATGATCGCACTGCCATGCGCGCTGCATTAAGTCAATTGCTTGGAGCGAAGGGACCACAGATGCCTTATTTGCCCACCCAGGACACCCAGGAGAAAGAATGGCTCACGTGGAAGTAAAACCAGTGGTGCTACAAGGAAAACATGCGCGGCTTGAGCCCATGACCGAGGCACATACTCCCGCGTTGGCAGAGCTGGGCGTGGGGCAGCCGTTTTGGGATTTTATGGTGTATGGCGAAATAAAAACAGTTGACGATATGAGCAATTGGGTTCTAGATATTCTTTCACGCGCAGAGAAAGCGACCGACCTGCCTTTCGTCGTCATTCACTTGGCATCTGGACGTGTGGCAGGCGCGACACGTTACTTGAATATCATGCCCAATGATCGCGGACTCGAAATCGGCGGCACATGGTATGGACCTGAGTTCCAAAGGACAGCAGTCAATACTGAATGTAAATATTTGTTGTTGCAGCATGCCTTCGAGACTTTGGGCTGTATCCGTGTGCAATTGAAAACAGATTCGCGCAATGAGCGTTCGCAAAAAGCAATCGAACGCATCGGTGCCGTGAAAGAGGGCATCCTTCGCAACCATATGATTTTGCCGGATGGGTATTATCGGCATTCAGTTTATTACAGTATTTTGGATACGGAATGGCCTGCAGTGAAACAGAGGTTGGAAGAGATGATGGCTCGGTAATCGAGATTGTTGATTTCTGCTATCTCAAACCAAGGTTGAAGAAATAAATTCGTTCTCCCTTGAATAGCTGTTTCTTCGAATCCCACGGAAATAACAGAATTACGTCGAATTGAATCGGCTCCCCATGCGGCGGGGGCATATCCAGCCATTGGGTTTGATATGTACCTGTGACATGCGCTTCCTCGAAAACCCCCTGTGGTCCTATAACGATGTGCTGCAGATCGAAATGAATATCAGGAAATGCAGTAAGCAGCTGTTGGTAGAACTTGGTCGCGCCATCCTTGCCATGCCAGGTCGCGCCATTATTTGCGACTGTATAGACGCAATCATCAGTAAGTGTCGCCATCAGGCCTGCAATATCGCGCGAGTCCTCTGCAATCGAGTGATCGATCCACAATTGGCGGACCGCTTTGTATTCATCCGGGTCAACAGGGCGGCGGAGTTGCCGCACAACAGAAGAGTGAAGGTTTGCTTTCATACCTTTTTCAGAAGGTTCGTAGGTTGGCTAGCAGGAAGTTTTGGAATGTAAATCGCATCTGTGGTTTAGGAATAACACAAAAAACACATGTGATCCATACG
>DAINRK010000795.1:0-1684 GCA_036741855.1 Anaerolineales bacterium | reverse complement strand
CTGGTTCATATCTGTCTGGATCATGCCTGGATAGAGCCCGATGGTAGTGATTCCAAACTCTGCCAGCTCCAGTGCCAGCATTTTGGTCAAGGAATTGAGTGCATACCGGCTGACTATGTAGGGATGGTTTTCTGTCCGGTCCAATTTGGAAATGGGTTGGGTAGGCATAGTGATATTCACCAACTTGGAGGGTGCTCCATCGCGGAGTAATTCTACAAAAGCTTTTGCCACCATCACTGGTCCTGCAGCATTGACCTGGAAACTGTCCATCAGGTCATGCATTTCAATCTCAGCGAGTCGCGCACTCTGTCGAAGAATCCCGGCATTATTGATCAGCAAATGCAGCGCGTCGACGCGCTTTGCTACTTCCACCTGACATTCTGCAATCTGTTGAGGATCGGCTACATCTATGGGCAGGATAATAAGAGCCTCACCATAGGTCTGCTGAAGTTCATGCAACTGGTTTGCCTGGGATGGCTGACGACATGTCGCGATGACGCGGCTCCCACGCTGAAGATAGGCCGACACGAAGGCCAGCCCAACCCCCCGGTTTGCCCCGGTAACGAGCACATTGTTCATGCGATATTCTCCTAAGCTATACGTTGTGAAGCGATCGGGCGATCCAATGGAATTATAAATTCGAAAAGCGCGCTCAGCTATTTTGAGTGTTACGCAAACCCCAAACCTCTTTCCTTCAATGACACCCATTTCCCCTGGCCGATCACCAAATGATCTAGCACTTCCACGTCCAACAATTTGCCTGCTTGTACAATCGCGCGTGTGACAGCGACATCATCCGGGCTGGGAGTCGGATCCCCACTGGGATGGTTGTGAATTACGATCACGGCTGAGGCGTTTTTCCGCACTGCTTCTTTGAATACCTCACCAATTCTCACTTGCGAAGAATTAACTGAGCCTTTGTATACTTCAACAATTTCCAAAACGCGATTTCTTCGGTCGAGTAATGCCACACGCAAATGTTCCTGCTCTAAAGCGGACATCTCGTAGGAAACTAACGCGGCAGCATCTGCGGGGCTATTGATCGTAGGGCGTTCTTCAGGGGATTCGAGAGTCAGTCGTCGACCCAGTTCGATCGCCGCTTTGATCTGTGCGGCCTTGGCATCGCCGAGTCCGTGTTGTTTCTTCAAGTCTGTAAAGGGCGCGCGATGTAATCCACTTAACCCGCTGAAATTTTGCAGCAACCGTTGACCGACTGCAACTGCACTTTCTCCCTTCACACCGACCCGAAGCAGGATTGCCATTAGTTCAGCATTGGTCAAAGCTTGTGGTCCCAGCGAAGCCAGCCGCTCACGCGGTCGGTCTGATTCATGCAAGTCCATAATGCGGTAAATCGATTTTGAATTAGATTCTGGCATATAAATTCCTCACTGGAAAGATGGTCTATTTTACAGTGCATTGCATGATATAACCTTTTCAAATAAGAAAGTTGTAATTCGAAAGAATCCATTGCTTGACATAGCCATATGCCTAAAGTAGAATGTCCTTCGCCTTATTCATGGGCCTGTAGCGCAGTTGGGAGCGCGTCTCAATCGCACTGAGAAGGTCAGGGGTTCGAATCCCCTCAGGTCCACTGTTCAGTGACTGGCTGCTGAACAATTAAAACCGAGCACTGAAATCCGGGCCCATAGCGCAGTTGGGAGCGCGTCTCAATGGCATTGAGAAG
>DAINRK010000794.1:0-1687 GCA_036741855.1 Anaerolineales bacterium | reverse complement strand
TCCAGATAGATATGCCGCGTTTCGCCCACCTTCGCGGGACCATAACTGACCTGATGAGGATATGCTGTTACTTTTGCCAGCGTGGTGAAGATCTCATTAATGGAAGTGGGACGTCCCCAGCCGATATTATAAATACCGGCTTGATGCGGCACAGTCACAGCCAGATAGTTGGCATATGCACAATCGCCAACATAAACAAAATCCCGGGTTTGTTCACCATCGCCGTTTATGGTCACGGGTTCACTGGCAAGCATCTTCCCCGTGAAGATGGCAACCACGCCGGCCTCCCCGTTTGGGTCCTGCCGGGGTCCGAAAACATTTGGATAGCGCAACACAGTATAGTCCATGCCATAGTTTGCGTGGTACATGAAAAGGTAGTGCTCGACGGTATGTTTGCTGGCGCCATACTGACAGATGGGATTAACGGGATGGGTTTCATCGCACGGCAGTCTCTCAGGCTCGCCATATGCAGCCCCACCACTGGAAATATAAATAAAATGCTTTACATTGAACTCTTTGGCACATTCAATCAGGTTGATCGAGCCGAGTATATTCACCTCAGCATCGAACAACGGCTGTGCAACGGAGCGGCGCACATCCATCTGGGCCGCGTGGTGGCTGATGTAATCCGGTCTCTCTATCTCAAAAACCTTCCGAATTCCAGGATCACGAATATCCATCTGATAGAATTTCGCGTTCGGGTTGATATTCGACGCCCTGCCCGTGGAGAGATCATCCAGGATGATCACTTCAAAGCCGCGATCAAGGAATAAATCTACCACGTGGGAGCCGATAAATCCGGCTCCGCCTGTTACAAGTATTTTTGCCATAACCGATCCTCTTTGGGTTGAATTTAGTAGGCACCACGGCTTTTCAAGACAGCCGGGATGGTTTGAAACAGAATCTGCAAATCGAGCCAGATGCTCCAGTTGCGTATGTAATACATATCGAGACGCACTCGTTCTTCATAGGATACATCTGAGCGACCGCTTACCTGCCATACCCCGGTAATCCCAGGTAAGACGGTTAGCAGATTCATGTCGAATTGTTTATACATTGCTACTTCTTCAGGCGAGATCATACGCGGACCCACGAGGGACATTTCACGTCGAAGCACGTTAAACAATTGTGGTAACTCATCCAAACTTAATCTTCGAAGAAACGCCCCAACCCGCGTGATGCGCGGATCATTCTTTAATTTATGATTCCTGGCCAGTTCCTCTTTCAAGTCCGGGTGATGATCCAGGACTTCATTGCCGTTGATTACCATTGTCCTGAATTTATAGGCATGAAACTGCTTTCCGTTCAGGCCCATGACCAATCGCTTGTGAATGAGGGGTCCGGGTGAACCGAATTTCACCAGGATTGCAACAATGGCCAAAATCGGAGAAAGGATGAGGATGCCCGCCAGAGCCAGTAAATAATCGAGTACAAGCTTTAGAATGTGATCCGTTCCGGTCAAACGCACTTTGTTCACATACACCAGCGGAACGTACGCAAATTCGTTGACGGACAATCCGGTCGTCAGGATCTCGTACAGACCAGATGACATCCGTATATTTACCTTTTCTGAAACACCATATTTTCTGAAGATATCCAGCAGATAGTCCCGAGTGGAGAATGCGCTGGAAGCCAGAATGACTTCGCCAACCCTGTAGCGCTCAACAATCTCACCCAGCTGATCTAC
>DAINRK010000793.1:0-1715 GCA_036741855.1 Anaerolineales bacterium | reverse complement strand
GCGAGGGGCATAGCAGCGTAGGAAGTGCGATTGGCACTTGATTTTTTGCGCTGAGTTTACGAGTTCGGCGCCTCTCGGCTCGCATTCCGGGACCAGCCTCTCCCGTCGAAGCCTGTCATCCCCGGAGTAGTACAAATCATTAATTTGCACTACAAATACATTTTCATTATAGCATACTTGCAGACAGCCTCTTTATCTTGCTCTAAACAATGCTTTATGCTAGACTGTTCATATTCTACTAGGAATAATATACCACTATGAGCGAAAAGATCCTCATCATTGACGACGACTTGGACACCTTAAGGCTGGTGGGACTCATGCTCCAGCGGCAGGGATACCAAATTAGTGCAGCAACTAACGGGCAACAAGGCCTGGACAAGGCATTCGAAGAGGACCCGGATTTGATTCTGCTCGATGTGATGATGCCCGATATGGATGGGTATGAAGTCACGCGCCGGCTGAGACAAAATCCATCTACGATTGAAACGCCCATTCTGATGTTTACAGCAAAGACACAGCTCGATGACAAAGTGATCGGCTTCGAGGTCGGTGCAAATGATTATCTGACCAAGCCTACACACCCAACCGAACTGCAGGCGCGTGTGAAATCCCTGCTTGCCCGCATAAGTGAAAAACGAGGTGGGGTTGTTTCGGCCAAGGATGAAAATCATGGGTATGTAATTGGTGTTCTGGGTGCACGCGGCGGGCTTGGAACGACAACATTGGCCGTAAACCTGGCAGCCGGTTTGCACTCACGTACCAAAAGTGAAGTGATCGTTGCAGAGATGTTACCAGGTCAGGGCGCACTGGCACTCGATATGGGGGTTACAAATTCCAAGGGGCTAATAGATCTTTTGACCATAAGTAAATTAAGTGAAATTACACGAGATAGAGTGCGCGGCTCGCTCGTTCCTCATCCATCGGGGCTGAAGCTTCTGCTTGCCTCTGACCGCCCACGTGATATGCACTTAATCAATCAGACTGCAAATTATGAAGCTATCGTAAGGACACTTGCGGGGCTGGCGCGCTTTGTGGTACTGGATCTTGGCATGGGGTTACAACCCTTTGCTGAAAAGATCTTGCCTTTCTGCGATGAAACATTGGTCATTCTTGAAGGGGTTCCAAACACCATCATTCACACCAAAGCATTGATAGATGACATCTCTGCCCTGGGTATTAATAGAAAGAGCGTCAAGGCTGTATTGAATAATCGCATCCGTTCCGATACACAATTACCCTCCAGCCAGGTTCAATCGAAACTGGATCACGAGATTGTCAGTACACTGACGCCCGCGCCAGAACTCTTTGTTCAGGCAACGCGGATGCAGACACCGGCAATGTTATGTCAACCTGAAAGCCTTACGGCACGGCAGATTTCAAAACTTGTCGATTTCGTCGCCGAGCGTGAGGCACTCCCTAAATGAATCAAACTGCCAGTCCCACACTCGCCTCAGTCGCGGCGATTGAGGACGCGGCAGAATTATTGCGCAAAGCAAAACGGATTGTTGTGCTGACCGGAGCGGGCATCTCTTCCCCCTCCGGCATACCAGATTTCCGTTCAGAGGGATCAGGCTTATGGTCCCGCGATGAACCGATGGAGGTCGCATCCTTAACTGCTTTTCGCACTTCCCCCGAACGTTTCTTCAACTGGTTCCGTCCATTGGCGGGTCACATTTACAACGCAATGCCGAATGCCGCACATATCGCTCTAGGTG
>DAINRK010000792.1:0-1722 GCA_036741855.1 Anaerolineales bacterium | reverse complement strand
TCAGGTCATAAAATTCATATTTTTCGTACTCATCTTTGGGGTAACTATAGTGGATCAAGCGATATGAATCCCGCGTAAGTGAAATGGAATAATTTCTGAGCGGCGTAAATGACGAATTGTATTTAGCATCCACTGAGAAAATGTTGCGATGCTCATCCTCCACCCCGCCTAAGCCCGGGAGCAATTTCCCTTCCACCCACTTTGGGATCGGTTGTCCCAAAACACTTGTTACCGTTGGCAAAATATCCACGCTGCTTGTCAAGGCATGAATGTCTTCTCGAGTAGTTTGACCAGGGCGTGAAACGATCAATGGCACTCGAATCAACGGGTCATAGATAAGCTTTGTAAAATGTCCGATAATTCCGCGCTCGAATAACTCACCATGATCTGCCGTGATGAAAATATAGCTATTCTCCGTTAGTCCGGATTCTTCAAGATAATCAAATAATCTGGCCGTCTCGTTATCCCAACTTGCCAGATACTCATCATAATGGCGGCGGTTTCGTTGGAGATCCTCAGGATCGCGTTTCTCCTCCGAGAGATCATGAATTGGTTTATTTGTCGTTTCCCAACCGTCCTTAAACTTGTCGGAGAATTCCTTAGTTGGGCAATACGGATCATGAGGTGGATAGAAATGGAAATAGGCCAGCGTGGGGGATTCGATTGCCTTGAGTGTTTGAATCGCTCCTTCGACAACATCGTCCAGCAAAAACAATTCATCCGAACTCGGTATGCCTAGTGGATAATTTTCGCTGTTGGCAGTCCTGAACCGGGCACGATTACGAAGGAAATACAGGCGCAACAACGGACCGATGAACATCGAGGAGTCATTGCCTTTCAACCGTCGAATTAGATTGTCTTCAAAGCTGGCAAAAGCGACACGGGGATTTTGATCGAAAATCGGAGCTCCGTATGGATGGCTGTTCTGCAAGCTGAAAGCCCAGTTTTGAATATGGGTCTCCAGTTCTGCGCCCATTGCGTAGAGAATCTGATCTGCGTATTCGTTTTGTGCATACCCTAAAGTCGAATGCGTCTCCGCGAGCACGGAAAAAATATTGTGCGTCATATGAAGTGGTGTTACAGCGGCTCCAAGATGCAAGACTCGATGCGACCAGGGATAAAGGCCTGTCAGCAGTGAGGCCGTCCCTGAAGAAGTGAACGTTCCGGCGGTATAGTGATTGTGGAAAACCATCGCTCTTTCGGCGAATTTCTCGAGGTTCGGCATGGTCGGGCGCGGATATCCATATAAGGAGACATGATGTTGAGACCAGGCATCGAAGACCAGAATAATAATGTTTGGAATGTCTGAATTGAGGGTCTGCGTTAGTTTTGAAATTGGACGTGAAACAATTCCCACAGGCATCAACGAGATCAGTTTCAAGAATTCACGTCGAGTTAGCCCAGTGAATTTTTGCATAACTTCCTATAAAAGATTCCACACTACAACCACAAGTGAAAGAATCCCAAGGGGAACATAAATGAAGAGCATGATCGAAATGCGATCTGCAATGTCTAGCAGAACACTTTGAACCCGCGGCTTGCTTTGCGCGAGAATGATGAAGACTGCCGCCCACACCAAGGGTGTGAACCAGATCAAAGTCAGGATCGGTAGCGCAGGCAATTGGCCTTGTAATGTTCTCTGGAGGATTATTGCGGCAATGGTTGACATAAGGATGGCAATCAAACCCTCATACACAAAACCATCCGTCATCCAATTCGATG
>DAINRK010000791.1:0-1722 GCA_036741855.1 Anaerolineales bacterium | reverse complement strand
GCCAACGCGCTGGGCTGGGACGAGGAACAAAGAGCAGCTGAGGTAGCGCGCACCTTGTTTATCCTGGAGGACAAGCACGGCGTCGTCCTGAGCTGAGACGAAGGATGAGGCGGGTGGTAGAATTACGTCCCGTATGAATGTATCGGTTGTCATTCCAGTGTATCGCAGCGAACATACGCTGGATGCATTGATAGAACGGTTGGGGAGAACCCTGCCTGCGATCGCTGATTCCTATGAAGTTTTACTTGTTAATGATGGGAGCCCGGATAACACCTGGGGGTCAATCGAAAGGCTCGCGCGAACCTTTGCCTGGGTACATGGAATTGATTTGATGCGCAATTATGGTCAACACAACGCAACGCTGTGTGGTGTCCGCGCCGCGCGGTACGAAGTGATTTTCACCATGGACGACGATTTGCAAAACCCTCCTGAAGAGATGCCGAAACTTTTGGCGAAATTAAATGAAGGGTATGATGTCGTATACGGGGTCGCACGCAGACGTCAGCAGGCATGGTGGAAAAATTTGTTTTCTGTGCTTGTAAAACGCGCAATTGGTTATGTAATGGGTCTGCGGACTGTCCGCGATATCGGCGCATTCAAAGCCTTTCGCTCGCATCTACTCAGAGCCTTTGAAGATTTCCATGGTCCCGATGTGTTGGTGGATGTATTGCTTTCATGGGGTACAAACCGTTTTGCCTCCGTACCTGTGGAGGAAGCTCCTCGAACCGTGGGGCATTCGAACTATAACTTTATCAAGTTGGTCAAAGTTTCCCTGTTGGTGCTCACCAGTTACACTACCATCCCATTACGTCTGGCAAGCGTATTGGGATTTTTCTTCACAGTTGTTGGTTTCTTTATTTTGCTTTATGTCCTAATCACGTATTTTGTTGCCGGCTCAGTCCCCGGCTTTTCATTTCAGGCTTCCATCATCGCCCTTTTCAGCGGTGTACAGTTATTTTCGCTGGGCATTATAGGGGAGTATCTGGCGCGGGTCTTCGAGCGTACCGGTGGACGCAAGACATACATTATCGGGCGTACCACGGACGATGGGAAATGAAGGTCGGCATCATCCAATCCAACTTTCTGCCCTGGCGGGGCTATTTTGATTTCATTCGTGAGTCAGACTTGTTTATCCTTCATGATGATCTGCAATATACCAAGGGCGATTGGCGCAACCGTAACAAGATCAAGACATCTCGCGGTGTGGAGTGGATCACTGTACCGGTTCGATATCACCATACCAGGCAGTTAATTGAAGAAACATCAGTGGATTACTCTTCACCCTGGGCGCAGAAAATGGTAAACCGTATCCGTGAAACTTATGGACGCGCACCCTACTTTGAGCTTTATTTTTCCGAGTTGCATGACCTTTTGATGAAGCCCGCCGCATCCATCTCAGACTTGAACCTGCGTCTCATTAAGTGGGTTTGCTGCCACCTTGAGATTGCTACACCAATTAAGATGTCGCACGAGTATCATCCTCAAGGCGCAAAGACAGAGAGACTGATTGGTATCCTTCAGCAGGTGCAGGCGACCACATATTTATCTGGTCCTGCTGCACAGACGTATTTGATTCCACAGTTGTTTGAGCAGGCTGGCATCCGACTTGAATTTAAACAATACAATTATCCCGAATATGAACAGCTATATCCTCCTTTCGAAGCTGCTGTTAGTGTAATTGACCTGCTCTTTATGAAGGGTAAGGAAGCGATATCTTATATG
>DAINRK010000790.1:0-1734 GCA_036741855.1 Anaerolineales bacterium | reverse complement strand
CATAAAAACTGCGCCCCTGGTCAAAGATAAAATCAGTCACAATATAGCCTTCCGCAAAAGCCATTTCAAAGACTTCGCGTGAGAAGAATCGCCAGTCGCGTGCCAGCGAAAAATCTGCATCTTTCAGCGCAATGAAATCCGCCGGGATCTCAGCAAGCGCGAGGTGTCCTTCCAGGGGTGAAAAGTGCTCGGGGGGACGAGGCAAACCTCCGGCCTGGGGTGAAGCGTGGACCGAATAAAGTGGTTGAAGGTCTGCTTTGGCAAAGTTATCCAGCTTCAAGGGGCGACGTGGGCGTTTACTCAATCTTCTGTCAACGCGACGGGTGTTGATCCACCAATCCACCTGGAAGCGGTCGGAGGGCAGACCTGCGTTCAAGCCATCGCGCATGTTGCCATATTCAGAACGCCGATAGGTATTACATACCGCACCGAGCTTGGCAATATTCAGGCGGGCATTTCGACTGAGCAATGGATCATACGTCCAGGTAATGTGGTCAAGTCCTTGATGACGTACCATCTGCCACTGAGCACGCTTCAACGCGAAGCCGACACCTGAATCTCGATAATCAGGGTGGATGCCCATCATGTGTGAGCAGTGCTTCGGGCGCGGTCCATCTGGCGTGGCCTCAAGACCAGGGAACCCAAATACAAAACCGATGATTTGACTATTATCGAAGGCACCAATGACCAGTCCACCATTATGAACTGCCGTGATGAACACGTGCGCTGGGACCACATCTGTTTCGCTACCTGGCCACACCATGCGCTGCAATGCTTCAACAGATGAAATTTCTTCAGGAGATTCGAGTATTTTGATAACGGGAGCAGACATAAGTCTTAAACAAGAGGATGTTGCATACCCTAAAGGTTTGTTTTAGTAGACCAGGTGAAAAATTTACAGGGAAAGGTTGCTTGAACCATATTTTTTTAATTCGTATCCGAAACCTTTAGCATCTTACTATCTTAACGCGAGAGACGTAACGTCTCCTGAATCCTTTTGGCAAATTCGGAATACCAGGGTTTACGCGCGAGATATTCCAGGCGATAGGCAAAGCGTGCGGGCATCAAGCCGAATGTACGGGGCAGGTTATCCACTGAGCATGTACGATTGACGGCAACATAATCGAGCCAATAGGTTGAGATGTTGAAGTTCGGAATAGAGGCATCGAGCATAACAAGAAGCGCGCGCATATATGGGGTTGGCAGAGGCAGGAGCATGCGACGCGTGTTCGTGATATTCATCAGGGTTTCGAGGATTTGACGCAGCGTGAAATATTCACTGCCGCCAACCTCGTATGTTTGGTTGACCATTTCGGAATTCTGCAATGCCCAGCTAAGGCAAGTGACAAGATCTTCCACCCATAAGGGCTGGAGTAACCTTCGCCCATCATTTGGGATAGGGAAGAAACCGGGCGCCGCGCGCAAGAGGCGCGCTAGATTATTTGTGAATCGATCCTCTGGACCAAATACGACAGATGAGCGAATGATCGTATAAGGGACACCGCTACGGCGAATGTGTTCCTCGGCAATGCCCTTTGATTTCTGGATCGGGAACGCAGAAGCGCGGTCTGCACCCAGGTGGCTTAGAAAAATAAATCTCTGGATGCCAGCATCATTTGCGGCTTGCGCAAGCACGCGTGTACCTTCTATATCCGTATTGAATAGATTTCCGCGCCGTCCCAGTGACCCTGCGCTGGCAAGATGATAGATGTGATCTACGCCACGCAGTGCAGC
>DAINRK010000789.1:0-1780 GCA_036741855.1 Anaerolineales bacterium | reverse complement strand
GGTCTTCGATAGAAGAAGCTTCCAGCGGACGCAATACCTCCCCACTGGCAGTGATGCGCTCTGGCACGCCAAACCGGAATCGCCGTTCGACCAGCGGCTGGGGTTTGACAAGTCCCAAATCGTAAATATCATACCGACCTTCGTTGCCGATCTCGAGCGCGTCGCGAAATCCTTCCGTGGTGATCAACGCGGTGCGCGCCCCCTTGCGCTCGATCAATGTATTCGTAACCAATGTCGTCCCGTGGATGACCTGTCGAATCGCGCCAGGGTCAATTGCATGGTTAATGAGCAGGTCTCTGACGCCGCTCAGCACTGCCGCGGAGGGGTCGGGATAACTGGTAAGTACTTTGCCAACCGCAATTTCATAATTCGCTTCGTTGAACAGCACGATGTCGGTAAATGTCCCACCAATGTCAACAGCGAGGTGAAAGGTTTTGTGGGTCATGGATTCTGGATTATGAAGGCTCTACTTTGAGACCAGCAGGTTTTCAAGAGCAATGTAATGTTAGAGTTACTGGATAGTGTGGTCTCGATACGTCCCGCCACGAGCATGCGGGACACTCGACCACCGAGTAGACTCGAATTTTATCTATATCCTGCCGGGTCAATCATCACTTCCAGCAAAGCTGGCTTGCGAGAGGCTACTGCGGCTTGCACAGCAGCATCACATTCACTCTTGTTCTGAATTCTCGCAAAAGCGAGCCCAAACGCCGCGGCAATCCTTGCGTAGTCAGGGTTGGCAAATTCGGTGCCAAACACTTGCAGGTTTTTGCGTTTCTGCGCGTAACGAATCAAATCCAACGCTGAGTCGTTCATGACGACTACGATCACGGGCAGATCAAGTTCCACGAGCAGCGCGAGTTCGCCCATCATCATAGCAAGTCCCGCGTCACCTGTGATGCACACCGTTGGCCCGCGAGTGACGCGGGCGGCGCTGATCGCAGAGGTCAAGCCGAATCCCATAACGGATAATCCGTTCGAGACAAAGAACCTGTTCGGTCGCAGCGCCTTCCAATGCAGACACGTGAATATTTTATGCGAGCCGACATCGGTGGTGACGATCGTCTCTGGCGGAGTGTGTTCGCGAATCGAATCCAATACGTCAGCTGGGAAGATGCGATTCGGGGCAGGATCAGAAACAGGTCCAAGTTGATGTGAAGTTCTCCAGGACATAACCTGTTTTTCGCCCCAGAGATTGGAACCGCGGTGGATTGAATCACGCAATCCGTTCAATATACCAGCGAGGTTCCCAACAAGTTCACAAGCCGCGTCGATATGTGGATCCTGGTTCTCCCAATTGGAAATCCAGATCAAAGGTTGAGTTTGATTCCAGGGCCTGACGAGTTCGACAACATCGAAGCCAATTGCGAGGATACAATCTGAGGCATCGAGAATTTCATAGGCGGGGTCGGTCATCGTGAGACCCAGCGTACCAACAAACAACGGGTGATCGGAAGCCAGCGCGCCTTTGCTCTTCGGGGTGTCAATTAGTGGTGCCTGAAGTGACTCGGCAAGCGCGCACAACTGTGAATAGGGCTTGTCCGGTTCCAGACCAAGCCCAACTATGATGACAGGGCGCTGGCTGGCTTTGAGAATATCTTTCGCCCGTTCGATTTTTTCTTTTTCGATGTTGGAAACCGTTGACGAGGTTTTGTTATTCGAAGAGACATTTTTCACAGGCTGCAACGCCTGAGACGCTGGGATGCTTAGATGGACCGGACCAGGTCTGCCAGACTTTGTAAGCGTACGCGCAGCTTCGATTGTTATCTCTGCAGAGTCT
>DAINRK010000788.1:796-1785 GCA_036741855.1 Anaerolineales bacterium | reverse complement strand
CAAACCTATCTTCATGCCCTACTTCCCGTTAGGCTACCCTGACCTGGACACGTCCATTGACGTGATCGAAGCGCTTGCCAAAAACGGCGCAGACTTGATCGAGGTAGGACTGTCTTTCTCCGACCCGCTCGCGGATGGACCGGTGATTCAGCATGCCACACAGATTGCCTTGGAAAAAGGAATCACGATCAAGAAATCACTCGCAGCTGTGAAAGAGTTGCGTCAACGTAGCGTGGAGATTCCATTGATCCTGATGGGTTACTACAACCCCATGCTGGCGTTTGGATTGGAGAAATTCGTCCGTGAGGCAGTGGAGGCTGGCGCGGATGGATTCATCGTGCCTGATTTGCCGACGGAAGAGTCGGATGAATTCGTGGGGGCAATGCATGCGTCGCTCCGGCAAACACCATTGATTCCAATGCTTGCTCCTACATCCTCCCCCGAACGTATGGAAATGATCGCCCGCAACGCCAAGGGATTTATCTATCTTGTTTCTGTGACAGGTGTAACCGGGGAACGCAAATCCATTTCAGAGGGACTTGGAGAGTTGATTGCTCGCGTGCGAGAGCACACCTCCGCGCCGGTGTGCGTTGGATTTGGAATCAGTACGCCCGAACAAGCGCGAGAAGTGGCGAAAATGGCGGATGGAGTCATTGTGGGTTCGGCGTGTGTGAAGACGATCGGAGGGAGTGAAAAGCCTGTCGAGGTGGCGAGGGAATTTGCGCGAGAATTTAGAGAGGCGTTATCCATGAATAGCAAAGAATAATGTTTTTCATTTTTATTTGATAAATTGCGAATGCACCTCCATCACGCTGTTGCTGCTCATAAGCAAATAACCTGCAATATGATGAATCTCCTTGAGCTCGGCATTGGAAATCTTGTTATCTGCATTTGCCACGGCGAAGAGAATATCCAAAAAACTGGCGCGTTCAGCAGGCTGCGTGATTTCCAGGAATTCGCGCGACATCCTTAAGTAATCGAAATCGGCG
>DAINRK010000788.1:0-786 GCA_036741855.1 Anaerolineales bacterium | reverse complement strand
CCTCCCTCTGCCATCGCAACCTCGACGACAAATGTCGCGGCTTCGCGTGTAAGATGCCAGTTTTCCCGCAAAATGGATATCATTTTGTCTTTTTCTTCCGTCAAAACTATTTTGTCAGTTTGAGCCACTCGGGCCATCAATCCCCCTGCCATACTTAGCTTGCGCAGATCTTCATCGGAAATTTCCAAATTTGCCTCGCCCAAATCCAAGCGACGGCGTACTTCGTAGTAAACCTTGTTCTTCAGAAACTCTTCAAAGTATTTTTCTCGATTAGGGGCATGATTTACAGCGTCTGATCGTCGTTGCAGCGCTCCTCTTATCAAGCGTCCCAGATCACCCAGCGTTCCAGTGTCAACGGATTCTATGGTTGCCATTATGCCACTTAATACACTCTGCTCGTCATCTGTTATTTTGCCATCTGCCTCCACCATGCTTTTCAACGTAGAGAGTGCGAAGGCTTTATCCTCCTCCGACCAAACTGTTTCCTTTAATTCATTCACGAGTCGGTCTCGTTCAGCCGCATCAACGGGTGAATCAATGTACATGTCGAACATCGTCCCGTCCATCGATGTAAGTCCGGACTCGCTAAAGGTCCCCTGGAACTCGAAGAGCAAATCTTTCAGGCAGTTTATCTCTTCATGAGCCATGTCCTTGTCAGCCCATGCAACAGCAATAATGACCTTCCCTAATGCTTCAATCAAGTTCTTATCCATACCATCCGCTTCCTCTCTCTAAGTCTGATAAACCTTTATTATTGGTTGTATTAAGATTGGCTCAGTATATAAC
>DAINRK010000787.1:0-1800 GCA_036741855.1 Anaerolineales bacterium | reverse complement strand
TATTTTCGATCGTGAGAACAGCAATCAAAAGCCCACCACCTATCATCCCTAAGCCCTTTGATGCCTCTTTGAGCCCAAGAATCATGTTGATAAGGAAACGTTGATTCTGTTTGGGAGAAAAATGCTTGACGTAAACTGCGCTCATGTCAGCCATGTAAAGCAATCCGCGGATGAATCTTTCCATGTATATCAAAGCAAAACTGTGGGCCAGATAAAGGGAAGAGATCAAACTATGGACGGCAAGCCCAGTGATGAAGGTTCGTTTATACCCTAACCGGTTGAGCATTACGCCTATTCCCATCGGCGCAAAGATTTCGGCGAACTTAAATAAGAAAAAGAAAAAGGCAATTTTGGATATGGATATTCCCACGGAGGCAAAGTAGACGGGGACGATCACCCTCAATGCCCCATTTGTAAGAGCCGCACTCCAATACCCTAGAGCAACAATTGCTATGGTCCACTTGTTATAGCTCTCCATTGGAGTCCCTTTTAACGACATACCCTTCCTACATCCGCTCACTGTTGACCATGTGAGCCTCGATCATCGGGAGAAAATAATTTGCTTCTTTATGACGTCTGAGTGGCCCTTGAAACAAAAATCCCATTCCTTCAATAGGTTTCAAATACTCTCTTCTCCGAATAGGATACCTTGGTTGCAATTCATGAAACCAAGCCGGAACGCCGCCGTGTAAATATTTCACTTCCAAAATAACCTTGTCCGACTTGCCCGCTGGCTTTTCAACCAGATACTTCCAGGAATCGTAATCGAAAACATTCGTAGCGACGTGGTGGTATTGCACATCCCAATCAATGGATAAGCGCTCGACCTCACTCTGAAAAGCGACTCTCTTGTAGACAACCAAAAGGATTGGCTTTAAGCCCAGAGTAAAGACTGTTTCCTGAGTCTCTCGATACAACTCCCGGATGACATCCGGTTCGGCATCGTGTCTGTTATAGTCCATCACGCCTTCCCCAGCGACTCTGCCTTCCAAGAACTCCATAAGCGCACTTTTTGTTAGTCGGAATCTCCTTTTTTTCCTACGCCCATCTGTCGCGGTTTTCACCTCCACCCAATATTCTGTAATAGGCTCTGGGGGGCGACCGTATGTTTCGTAGCTTCTTACCCGGACAAGCATCAGGCGACCGAAGAGACTGTAACGCAAGAGATCGCAGTCCTTGTTGTCAAAATAGACACTACCCACGGACGTAATTTCCTGTACTGGAAAAAGCCCATAGGGACCAAGGAACGAACGCAGATCACGCCATAAACCGGCAACCTCGCTTTCGCTAATCCCTACCTGATATTTTTTTTCGATCCTGTCGTTAAAACTTGCCATCTACCGCGTCTCAAAAATCGAACGTCTTCGGCCGGACATTTGAGTTCCGCATGAGCCAGGCATCGATCATGGCCCTTTTAAAACGCCATTGATTACCAACCTTAAATGCTGGAATTTTTTTCTGAGTCACCAATCGATAAATGGTGAACTTGTCTACTTTGAGATATCGAGCCACTTGTTCAGTGGTTAACAAATTTTCTTGCATCCCTGAGGTTCCTATGGCACTCTTTGGCGCTAATTGGCAGGGGTATATAAGAGTTAGGTTCCGTAGTCAAGCCTTACGAAGGAAGCCTTATGAAGGAAACCGCTGATGAGAAGGAAATCTAAGTTATTCTTTGGAATTTTCGTGGTCTTGTTGTTGCTTTCCGTAGTAGCAACGAAGGCCTTCGCTGGGGGATATATGATCCCGCACCAGACTGCGCGAGGGCTTGGACTTTCCAATGCGATGACCGCTGGGGTTAAC
>DAINRK010000786.1:0-1816 GCA_036741855.1 Anaerolineales bacterium | reverse complement strand
GTCTACAAGATCAGGGTAACGAGCTGCAAGGGCCAATGCAATCCGTCCGCCCGCCGACCACCCGATGGCACCCACAGAATTGATATTCATCTGTTGAAGCACCTCCGCTAAATCATCCGCTGCGTTTGCCACGCTTGCCCATGCATCCTCTGCAATGGGTGGTGAATTTCCATAACCGGGGCGGTCAGGTGCAATCAGAGTAATGTCTCGTTTTGCGGTTTCCTCAGGGTCCGGGTCCAGGTTGCCAGCTCCCGGTGCTGGATGACAAAAGACGATCGTGCGTCCATTCCCTTGCGCTAACTTGTGTACAGCGACTTTCCGACCAGAATGTAATGTGATAATTTCGGAGTTTTTCATAGTGACAAAATTATACGACTATCGTCATTGCAAGCTCACATGAAGCTTAATACAAGAGTGTCTAAACTCGAACACAAGAAATATGTCGTTGCGAGGAGGGCGTAGCCCGACGAAGCAATCTCCTCGAGAAAGGGGAGATTGCTTCGCCCACTCGCCGTTTAAGGCTCGGGGCTCGCAACGACATGGTATATCTTGGATTTTAAACACTCCCATTAATACCCAAAAATATGAAGAAGGGTCAATGTTTACTTCAAGCGATCATATTATTCCAGTGGTCTCTCGAGGTTCTCCAAGATCACAAGGGGGATACGGCGAGACGTCCACGTGCGGTATTGCTCGTAATCTGAGTTCTTTTCTGCAATTGCCTGCCAGAGTTTCTCGCGTTCTTCCCCGTCCGCTTCTCGTACGTGGATTGCATAATGCGAGTCCGCGATTTGGACAGAGGCGGTTGGCTCCGCTTTCAGATTGATCCACCAGGCAGGATGCTTCTCGTCTCCCAAATTGGAGGCAATCACGACGAAGTCCTTGCCGTAGGGCAGGTACATCAAGGCATTTTGGCGCGTTAACCCAGACTTTCTGCCTTTGGTCGTTAGCACCAGAATCGGCAATCCGCGCATCATGTTGCCAATGCGACCTTTGCTCCATAGATAAATCTTTAGATGCATCTGCCAAGACAGTTTGATCAGCGCGTTGCGCCTTATTTTCATCCTTGCCTTTACTCTCCGCCACTGAACACCGCTCGCCAATCAAATGGCAATAGCTCTCGCAGGGTCACTACCATCTCTTTACGGACCATGACTTCTGCCTTGGGATTATCCGAGTGGAGTTGACTGATGAATTCCCGGCAACGACCGCAGGGTGGCAGGATTCGCCCATCCCAATTCACCGCGATCATTTTGACCACCCGATTTTCCCCGGCTGTGATCATCGCAGCCGCCGCGGCATGTTCAGCACAAAAACCCATGGAACTAGACGTGTCGATACATACGCCGGTATAGACCCTGCCGCCCTCGGTGAGCAGTGCCGCGCCAACGCCGCCTGCTTCCGCTTCTGGAGAAAGACGACGTGGGTTGAGCACCGATTTTGCTCGTTGATATAACTCATCAAATTCCATGAAGGCCTCCTTCATTTCAGAGTTTACTTCCACACGTTTTTTGCGACCCGCAAGAAGTTCCCTCCCAAAATGCCGCTTATGATCTGTTCGCTATAACCTTTTCTATATAAAAGTTCGGTAAACTCCGGGATTTGTTCCGGCTCGACAAATGACACATAATCCTTGAATTTTTCCGGCGGAAACACATCGGGATGGCCCTCGATATAGTCAAGGAGCTCCTGCTTGTCGACAACATAATCCAACCCGATACCCACGTGTTCCGGTCCAACCAAATCCATCACATACTCGATATTTTGTACGATCAGTTCACTGCTGATGCCACCCAGAAAATCTCCAATCCCGTTA
>DAINRK010000785.1:0-1816 GCA_036741855.1 Anaerolineales bacterium | reverse complement strand
ACTTCGGGCACAATCCATGCATATTCTTTGCGAACGGAACCTTCCATTCGTGAAATGCCCTGGTGCCATGCGAGTGCCTTGACGATGGACGCTACAGGACGCGAAAGGTTGTAAGCGGCCCGCAGGCGTTCCTGGTCGGCGAAATGCTCCCAAATTTCGAGATACCGATTCAGCAAAGCGGTCATCTCTGGTGTAGGAGGTGCCCAATCTTCGAGTTTGAGCGCGATCTCCATACTTACAAAAAACGTACGAAGCGAGACGAACGGGTGAGTCACGCTGGCATCACCCCAGTCGAAGAATGTGATGCGTCCGTTTCTGAGCAGGACGTTCCCATCATGGAAATCTCCATGATTGAGTGATTCGGGAATCCCAAAGGCGGCGAGGTCCGCGCAAATCTGTTCAACGCGCGAAGTCATATCCTTTAATTGCTGCCACTCTGCCGAGGTTAATCCTTTCTCTTGATCGATCATCAGGCTTTCTTCATCCGCGAGCAATTGCGCATAAAGCGGAGGAAGTACTTCCAGACGATGATCTGGAATGCCCAACGCTAGAATCTCAGAGATATGTTCAGCCAATCCGATCTGCACTTCTGCGTAACGTGAAATGACCGGTCTCCACAGCGTGATATCCTGAGTCGGACGGATGGAGGCGCGTAATTGTTCACCGCCGTCACGCATCAGCATCCAGCCGCGCGCAGTATCCATCGCAATCAATTCAGGCATGCAATCGGGATACCACTCGCTCAACTTTTGAGTCAATGCAATTTCATAAATCGTCTCAGACGCGGTCGCTTTGAAAAATATCATGCCTTCATTCGTCATTGCGCGCAGCACGGTTGACCAGGCAACCATGTGTGGCTGTTCAATCTCGCCCGTGATTTGAATGGATTGGCGCGCCGTCTCAGCCCGAATCCAATCATGGGCCTGTTTTTGCCAGTCGGGTTGTTCCCAAAGTAGTCTGGGTTTAGTTGACATGATTTTGATTTTACCTCCATGCAAAGAATCAAAAAGGGCAGACTATGGTCTGCCCTAATCATTACTATTTATTTTCTTCTATCCATGCCTGCTCATAAATTTTTCCATACGACGCAAAGCTTCTTCGATCTGTTCATAAGCCGTTGCATAACACATACGCACGAAGCCATCTCCGCCCGGCCCAAATGCATTGCCCGGCACAACTGCCACATGTTCCTCGACAAGTAATTTCTCGGCGAAGGTTTCGTCGTCCATACCGGAGGCCCGGATGTTTGGAAACGCATAGAACGCGCCACGCGGTTCGAACGTCGAGAGACCGAGGCGATTGAGTCCCGCGACCAATAATCTTCGGCGGCGGTCATATTCTGTGCGCATCTCTTCTACATAAGGATCTCCGACTCTGATGGCTTCGAGGGCAGCATCCTGTGCGGTGGTCGGGGCAGACATAATACTGTATTGATGAACACGAACAAGACCTTGAATCAGATCAGCAGGTCCGCAAGCGTAACCGATGCGCCAGCCAGTCATCGCGTAATCTTTTGAGAAGCCACCCAGCAGAATGGTCCGATGCTTGAGGCTTTCATCCAAGCCAGGGAAACAGACATGTTCAAAGTCATAGACGAGGCGGTCATAGATTTCATCCGATACAACAAGCAGGTCATGCTCTTCCGCGATCTTCGCGATCTCAAGCATCACTTCCCGTGTTGCTACTGCGCCGGTTGGGTTCGATGGATAGCCGATAAAGATGCATCTTGTGCGCGGTGTGAGTGCCTTGCGCACGTCTGCGGGGTCGATCATGAAATCATTTTCTTCGCGGGCTGGCACTTCCACGGGCACGCCGC
>DAINRK010000784.1:0-1817 GCA_036741855.1 Anaerolineales bacterium | reverse complement strand
ATTGTCATGCACGGAGACCAGACTGGCGAAGAACTGTTGCAGGAGGCGCTGCGCGTACTGGACCCGAACGTGATCGACGTGGAGCTGGACTTCCAGCATTTTGACCTTAGTCTCACGAACCGGCGCGCCACCAGGAATGAAGTCGTACAGGAAGCGGCGACCGCCATGGTTGCAAGCGGCATGGGGTTAAAAGCCGCGACGATCACCCCTCCCGACCCAAAGGATGTGGGCAGCCCGAATGCCCTGCTTCGAGAAGCGATCGGCGGCACCGTCATTTTGCGGACAGGCCGGCGTATCCCGCGCGTGCGCCCGGTGGGAGGTGTGCATGCTCCCATCTCCATCGTCCGTATGGCAGTGGACGATGCCTACGGCGCCAAAGAGTGGCGCGAGACCATGCCAGACGGAGATGAACTGGCCTACCGCACCTCCAAGATCAGCCGGAAGATCTGCCGGGGTGTGGCTGAGTTCTCCTTCCAGCTTGCTAAGCGCACGGGGGCCCGCGTATTCGGCGGTCCCAAGTTCACCGTCAGCCCGGTGTATGAAGGCATGTTCAAAGAGGAGCTGGATGCAGCAGCAACCCGGTATCCCGGCGTAGCTTATGAGCCGCAGTTGATCGACGCGACCCTGGCCCTGTTACTGAAGATTGGCGGAGAGGCGTTGGTGATCCCCACGCTGAACCGGGATGGAGACATCCTCTCCGATATGGTCCTGGAGATGTTCGGCAGCATTGCCGGGGCAGAGAGTCAGGTTCTGGCCCTCGACGACGCATCCCAGACCAAGGTCGTGATGACAGAAGCTCCGCATGGCACCGCGCCGGCACTGGAGGGCAAGAACATTGCCAATCCCATGGCGATGATCCTGGCTGGCGCCGCGATCCTTACCTATGTGGACACGCCCCAGGCAGGCAACGCCTCACGTGCCATCTATGAATCGGTGTTTGAGGCGGTACATGATGGGCACGCGACTACCGATCTGGCTGGCCGCCTGTCAACGACGGAATTCACCGACGAGGTGATCAAACGTGTAGCAACGAAACTCGAAGTCTGGAAAGGACTTCGAAGTTAATCAGCGAAATGCTTTAATAGAATCCAAGACCCGCTGCACAGCAGGTCTTTTTATTGACCCACCCTGGGTAGCAACGTGGTAAGTAAGGGGTAGCTTACGTACTACAATGCGGGTATGGTCGTTAAAATATCTATGGAGCCCATTCAGATACAAAAAGAAAACCGCCCATAAATAGGGTGATGCCATATACGGAGCAAAGATAAATGATGCCGGAGATTATTCCCAGTACAGGTCTTCAATTGCTGATATTTATCCTGATCGGATTTGTATTTTTCATCATTGAAAATATGATCAAATCCAGGCGAGCCAGGAAGGCGGGCTCAAAAGCAATGACAACCGGTGAGCTTTCCAAACTAGTGAAAGGCCTTGACCAAACCTCGAATGAACTAGATAGCATTCTTGCCGAAGTCGTAAAATTTGCAAAAGGCCGAGCCGAGGCAGCTACAAAACTTCAAGCCGAAATTAATAGGCTTGAAAAAGCCGAGGAAGAATATTTGGTACGAATCGAAATGCTTAAGAATGAGCCTCTACGGGTCGTCAATGATCTATTGAACGAATTACAACCAAACCAGATCCGCACGCCCCGACGTGATCTTGTGCTTTTTTTAGCGGGTGGTGTTGTGAGTGCAATTATCTCCATTGTGTTAGGATTTTTAGGATGGGGTGGATAGTTAAACAAAAGACGTTCCCAAACAGGGCGGAAGAGCTAATTTATTACAAATCCAACCGAATAAAGTACGACAACTGCTCGT
>DAINRK010000783.1:0-1827 GCA_036741855.1 Anaerolineales bacterium | reverse complement strand
ACCACTATAGTCCCGGTGCTCTTCCGGGGGTCGGGTGCACGCTGTGTTGGGCGCTGAGATTCCGGTATCCTTACTACAACTGTTTTTGCATCTGCGCGGCTGGAATCGAAATGCCATCGGGCGTTGGTATCTCGAATCGTTCAGTGGCTACGTAACCCATGGCTGCATAGAGCGGTTCGCCCGGCAGCGTAGCACCCAAATCCATTCGGGTAAATCCTTCGGCGCGCGCCGCAGCTTCACATGCCAGAATAATCCGCCGCCCGATTCCCTTGCGCGTCCACTGCGGATGAACAAAGAACGCACGAATATGCCCTGCATCCACCTTCGGGTCGAGCAGCGGATCCTCTTGCTCCTTGATTTGGTCGCCGCCATAAAGCGTCTTGCGCTTGCTCCATCCCCCGCAACCCACAATTTGCCCGTCGGCTTCAGCAACATAATACGTTTGATCGATGATCAATTGCGTGTCCACGCCGATGATGTATTTAATCATGCTCTCGGTCTGTTCCGATGTATAGTAACCTTTGCTCAGCTCGCGCGCGGAAAGCGGGATGAGCTCTTTCAACGCGGGGACATCATCCATTTCAGCCAAACGAATAGTAATGTCCATATTAGCCTCCTAAAACTCCTAAGCAATAATAATGATGCGGATTACAGCATATCACTCTGCGCCCAACGGTTTGCGTTACCCGCGTGTGGGCGGGCGTGGATGCTATTTGGGAGTAGAGAAAACCCGAAGCCAGAAAAAGGCTTGTAAATCGCGCCGACTCCCCTGGCGTCCGGTGCACGCTTTGTTAGATGGCGTTTGGGTTCATCAATTTTCATAGTCGAGAATGCGTTGTGACAACCCTAGCTTAAACTCTTCATCTGTCATTGTAACTAAATTGCCACCAGTAAAAAATGGGTCATCAGTTACATCTTTGAGTGCAAACGAAGGTAAAACAAATTCATCGGCCTTCACTTTGTTGTCCAATTCCATTTCTGCCAGAATCAAGCCTTGATGTCGACCTTCAAAAACATCAATACTAAAGGAGTGGTTTTGCACCATGTACGGGTAACGCCTTTTCCTTAACATCTTTGCTTCTAAAGCTTCAAGGTAGTTATATTCTGCTTCGGTAAGGTATATATTGGTAATCGTAGTTTCAAATGCATTTTGTGTTTCAGTGCGATACTTTTGGGTAAGTTTGTAAATATTCTCTTTCCCTGTGACTGACTTCATATGCCGTAAGCGCAGCCGTGTATTGGGGATGTAACTATCGGTAATTAGCCAACCTTGTAGATTGTCAAGTAACTCATCTGGAATTTTGTTCAACAAATATCGACATTCAACTTCTAAACAGGCATACTTTCCAATTCGTTGTGATGTCATTTGTTTCCTTTCCCTAAATTGATTGTCTCTTTTCCTGCGTCAGCCACCTAACGCCGAGAAAAATGCCTGAAAACGCGGCGCATATCAAATGAAAAATACCACGAAACCAAACTCTTTTCCTGCCAGAGAGATCATCATAGGTTACACATTCGACACGAATATCCACACCCCCTTCCGACCGCCTCGCCTTGAACCCGAGCGGAAAGGACGATTTCAAGTTTTCTTTGGCGGCAAATTCTGCTATCAATTTTATTTTGTCATGAAGATGGAAAATTTAATAACCACCCCGCAAGCGAAGTGGTTATTAAATGGAACTTCCGCGCCGCCACCCCTGCCCTGGCTAAAAAAGCATTAAGCCTCATGACGAGGTCGCCACGGCTCGTCCACGTGTGTGAGCCAGACCAGCTCGGGGTCAAGTGCGCGCACCCGCAGCTGGCCTTCGGTGTGCGGCTCGTCGAGCT
>DAINRK010000782.1:0-1855 GCA_036741855.1 Anaerolineales bacterium | reverse complement strand
CGTGGTATACCCCGCGGTTGGCGGCGCCTTTGGTGGACGTGAAGACATGTCAGTGCAGATCGTGCTGGCGCTTGCTGCATCGAAACTGCAAAGACCTGTGAAGATTATCTGGTCTCGGCAAGAGTCCATCGTCGGGCACGGCAAACGTCACGCGGTGATTCTCCGCGCGAAATGGGGCGCCACAAAAGATGGAAAAGTGATTGCCATCGAAAATGAGATCATCGGCGACGGCGGCGCGTATATGTACACGTCGAATAAAGTATTGGGAAATTCCACGATCACCTCTACCGGCGCGTACAACATTCCGAATGTAAAAACTGATGTATATGGCGTTTACACCAATAACGTCCCAGGAGCCGCGTTTCGCGGGTTTGGCGCGCCACAGGCCTTGTTCATGGCTGAAATGCAGATGAATAAGCTTGCTGAAAAACTTGGGATGGATCCCGTTGAATTCCGTTTAAAGAATGCCTTGAAAGATGGCGACCCGATGGGTGTGGGAACGCCTTCACCAAGCCCTGTGAGCGTGACTCAATGCATTGAGGCCGCGAGAGATAAGTTCGAATGGAAGAACAACACGCACCCTAACCCTCTCCCAAAGCCCTTGCAGGATGCCTCGCAAGGAGAGAGGATTCGCCTCCGCGGTCAAGGTTTTGCTACTGGCTTCAAAAATATCGGCTTCTCGTTTGGTTATCAGGAAAACTGTTGGGCGAAGATTGAAATCCATGGCAAGGCTGAGATCGATCGGGTGGTCCTGCATCATGCCAGTGCGGAGGTGGGACAAGGCACTCATACAGTAATGATTCAAATGACGGCAGAGGCAGTTGGCGTGCCATATGAGAAAGTGAAATTGATCTCATCGGACACTGCCACGATGGGCAACTCGGGTTCAGTCTCTGCTTCGCGCATGACGTTTATGTCTGGCAATGCCATTCGCGGTGCGGCTGAGGTGGCATTGAGCAAATGGAAAGCAGAAGAGCGACCAGCAATCGGCGAGTTCAAATACCTGGCGCCGCCCACAACAGCTTTTGATCCCGAAACTGGTTATTCCACTCCGAACTTTGCGTATGCGTTCGTCGCGCAAGGTATCGAAGTGGAAGTGGATACTGAGACTGGTCATGTACGCGTCCTGCGTGTCATCTCTGCAGATGATGTGGGCAAACCGATCAACCCCGATCTCGTCGAAGGTCAGGTGGAAGGCGCGGTCGTGCAGGCACAGGGATATGCCGTGCTCGAGGATTACAAAACAAGAGATGGTCGTGTGCTCACTGATCAACTGAGCACCTATCTAATTCCCACCATTTGGGACATCCCCGAAAAAGTTGAAACTGTGTTTCTCGAGATACCCGACCCGAACGGACCCTGGGGGGCACGCGGTGTCGGCGAACTGCCCTTCTTAACAGTCGCACCTGCAATCGGTGCAGCGATCCATGATGCGACAGGTGTGTGGATCAATGAATTCCCGTTTACGCCTGAACGCGTGTTGCGCGCGTTAGGGAAAATATGATCACAATTGGGGAGTGGCACCTGCCATTCCCTACGAACCGAAATGCCATTTTCATATCGAGACGAAATAAAAGAATTGAATGACGCGACGCGCCAATATGCAGAGGGATCATTTATTCAATTGCCCGACGGAATCACACACTATGAATTAGGCGGCGTAGAGAATGGGAAACCTGTAATTCTGATACATGGTTTTTCCGTCCCCTATTTCATTTATGATCCAACGTTTGAATTCTTACGGCAAGAAGGCTTTCACGTTTTACGCTATGACTTATTCGGGCGTGGATTTTCCGACAGGCCATATACAAATTACAACCTGGACCTCTTCCTCAAACAACTTGCGGATTTATTG
>DAINRK010000781.1:766-1856 GCA_036741855.1 Anaerolineales bacterium | reverse complement strand
GTCATACAGCGCTTTGGCGACATCAAACGCCTCGTCGAACAAACACTCGACCCGATGGTCGCAGCATACTTCAAGAATGTCGGTCAGACGCGCACCCTGATCCAATTATTGCAGGAACGCAGTGACATTCAGCAAATTTCGAGCAAGGAGATGAAGGAAAAATTCGAGCATTACAACCTTGAACTGGAAGAAGTGTTGATTGGAACACCGTCATCCCCCGAGGACGATGTTCAAATTGAAACCATTCTTACGCAGTTGCGTTCACGTCAAATTGCCGCCGAACAAATTGAAACTTACGACCGCCAGGAGAAAGCCGCGGTCAAGGAGCGCGAACTCCGCGAAGCAGAGTCCCGTGCCCAAATGCAAACCAGCATGACGCAATCTGAGTTAAACATCAATATTCAATCGAACCAGGGTAAAGCTGAATACCAGCGCTCGATTCAACAGGCTTCACAGATCCGCGCATTGGCAGAAGCGGAAGCTGAAAAAATTGCACGTATCGGTATCGCGCAGGCTCTTGCTACTGAAGAACAGGTCCGCGCGTATGGTGGTCCGCAATTCCAGGTGACGCAACAAGTGCTCAACCGCTTTTCCGAGGCCGTTCAACAATCGAAGGTGGATGTTGTCCCGCGCGTGGTTGTCGGTGCGAATAAAGACAGCGGCTCAGGCAACATTATGGAAGCCCTGCTCGCTATGTTGCTCTCTGACCGCTTTGGCGCCCTCTCCAAGGAGGCGCAAGGCAAACGCTCGGAGGAAGCCGAACAACTCCGTTCTGAAATTCGCAAGAGTATGACGGGGAAAACGACAGATAAGAAAGAATGATTTATATCGTAGGGAAGGGCAGCTGCCCTTCCCTACGATATCGTTTCCTGAATCAATTTTGCATTTTCCACAACGCGCGGATGATCCCCGTGCAAACATAAAGTATCCACCTTCACACGTTTGTCGTCAAATAAAATTCCATTTTGAATTAAATCCATCGCATGTGCCGCGACTTCTTCGGGGGATTCGATGATCGCATTTGACTCTTTACGAGATACCAGCGTGCCATCTGGATTGTAGTTGCGATCCGGAAATCCCTCATTCGCGA
>DAINRK010000781.1:0-756 GCA_036741855.1 Anaerolineales bacterium | reverse complement strand
GCCCTACCAAAATTAATTCGCCACTGAATCTTTTTACCGCGCGCGCAATGGCGTTGGCGAGCTCTCGATCTTTCGCGGCTTGATTGTAGAGCGCGCCATGTGGTTTGACATGATGCAACTCCGCGCCCTCTGCTTTTGCAATCGCTGCCAAGGCACCAATTTGATAAAGCACTAATGCTTCCACTTCATCAGGCGGCAACATCATCTCGCGTCGACCAAATCCTTCCATATCCTTCCAGCTTGGATGTGCGCCAACAGCAACCCCATGCTGTTTTGCCAACCGAACAGTCTCTAGCATCGTTCTAGAATCGCCTGCATGGAATCCACAGGCAATGTTTGCTGAGGTGATATAAGGCATGATGGCTTCATCGTTGCCAGCATTTTCACCCATATCACAGTTGAGGTCTATCATCATAATCTCAAATAGTTCTCGGTGGTTGAGTAGACTCGTGTGCTCGTGGCGGGACATTTCGAGACCACTTTATAAACACAATTATTCCTGTTAGTTGTTGGTCTCGATACGGCTTCGCCTACTCGACCAACAGTACAATTATTCTTCCACAATCCTATCCAGCCCACTCATTAACGCCCGATACTTTTTCTGCGCCTTTACAACTGTCGTTTCTCGAAAGCGAATCCTGCTCTTATTCGGTACACATTGTGCCAGGAGAGGCAAATCCGCACTGATGACTGTCCCAATCTTGGGATACCCACCTGTCGACGGGCCATCGGCCATAATCACGATGGGCTGTCCAC
>DAINRK010000780.1:0-1867 GCA_036741855.1 Anaerolineales bacterium | reverse complement strand
GTTTTCAACGCCCGCCTCAATGGAAACGCAGAACAAAGGATAGAAACGATCGTAGAGTTCTTTCGCCCTCGCCGCGACTGGTTTACGTGGCATATCATCCCCTCCTCGCGGCCCGAGAATCTAGCTGAAATACTTATCGCTCATGGGGCAGAACTTCTCGAGTCCATACCCTATATGGCTGTCGATTTGGATCATTTGCAGAGGGATTTCGCCCTACCCGCGAATTTTCGCTGGAAGTCAGTGCGGACTCACGATGAGCTTGCCGCGTGGACCTCGATCTATTCTCACGCTCGAGGCTATCCCGAATCCGCGTACAAGCTTTTCAACATTTTTGCCGATCTCGATTTGAGCGAACAATCCCCAATCCAATTGATCCTGGGCTATCTGGGCGACACGCCGGTTTCCACGTATTCCGTGTTCATGGATGATGAGACCGCAGGGTTTTACAGTCTCACCACTCTCCCCGAAGCGCGCGGGCATGGAATTGGCACTGCGATTTCCATTGCAGCCGCCGATCTGGCTGCTGAGCGAGGTTATCAAATCGCTACGCTGCTGTCCGAGCCTCCATCGCGAAACATTTGCAAACGGCTTGGCTTTGTAGATGGATTTGGGGATATGAATATTTACCGATTGTCTTCAGGCTAAGCGTAAATCTTGTGATGAAAAAGGAGAAACAATGTCACTACCAAAAGGTTACGTGGGTTCCGAGTACCTTCAGTTGCTTGAATCGCAAATGATGGAATTTAAGCAGAAGAGTTATGCGTACATGAGGATTCAGCCCGGCGATTCAGTTTTGGATGTAGGTTGCGGCCCTGGCTCAGACACGATCCACCTTGCTCAACATGTGGGCCCGACGGGCGAAGTGATCGGGTTGGATTATGACCCTGATATGGTTGGCGCGGCGAACCAGCGCGCACTCGACACGGGTCTCGTACAAGTAGTGAAACACCAGCAAGGCGACGCAACCTCACTTCCATTTCATGATGCTCGTTTCCATGCCTGCCGGAGCGAAAGACTCTTCCAACATCTCTTATTTCCCGAGCGCGCACTATTTGAAATGGCGCGCGTAACAAAGCCAAGGGGCTGCGTAGTCGTTCTGGATACCGATTGGGGCACACTTTCAATCCATACCTCCCTGCCAGAGATCGAACGGCGCCTCATCCAATTCTCCAATGAGACTTGTCTTAATAACGGCTATGCGGGGCGTCGACTGCCTCAACTGTTTGCAGCACAGGGTCTCAGGAATATTTCAGTTGAAGTCCTTCCTTATCAGATCACAGACTATGGACTTTGTCGTGAGGTCATTGTGTTGGATCACCGTGAGCAAGAAGCGGTTGCAGCCGGTGCTATCAGTCAGGATGAATTAGATCAATGGCATGAAGATTTGAAAGCACTCGATCGCAATGGAGGATTCTTTGCGTCGTTCAATCTCGTGCTTGTCGCTGGAAATGTTTGAACAGTTCGCATAAATCGTCCAGTAAGCACCTGTCAGACCGCCGCGAGTTTATCCTGTTGCAGGCCTCGCGCCTCAGAATCCCATTCACATCGCTGATCAATAACACAACCACCTTCTAGTGTCCAGAAGAGGATTCGCATGTCAAACGGATCTTCTTTTCATTTCAATTGTCTTTACCAAACCAAAATGCTATACTCTGACTCAAAGAAATGCTCGAAGTTCGTTTGCTTGGCAAATTTGAGATAATAAGTGACGGGAAGCCTGTCGTGATACCTTCGCGCCCGGCACAGTCGCTCTTCGCTTATTTGATTTTGAGCGCGGGGACTGTACATCGCCGCGAAAAACTGGCGGGGTTGTTGTGGCCAGATTCTTTGGAGGAAACAGCACGAGGCAACCTACGTCACGCACTCT
>DAINRK010000779.1:0-1883 GCA_036741855.1 Anaerolineales bacterium | reverse complement strand
TTTCTGCATCCTGCCGGGTGAAGGCCAGCATATCCAATACCGCATCGGGAGCCATTTGTTTGAATTCATCAGTGAATTCATCTAATTTGCGGCGCTCGCCAAGTATGCGGTTGACCCCTGGTGGCAGATCAACCTGATGTTTTCCCCTATGAAATATTGTGACTTGATGCCCCTGTTCGACGAGGTAGCGTGTGGTAAAGGGTCCAGTGAGGCCCGTGCCACCAAGGACTAAGATTTTCATGGTTTGTCCTTCTACTGCTGGGTGATCAACTACGACCTAGCGTGATATTCAAGCAGCTTCCTGCCAAAACGTCAACCGCCCCAGGTATTGGTCTGCTGCGCAGAATGCCTTATAGGCGATACAGCCCCCGTAGTTGAAAGAGGGTATATTCTCCATGACTACAGGTAGTTAACGGAAATTGGCTTTAGAAAATCTGCCCTCGGCAGCGCCTGACAATAGGATTGCTCATGCTATTTCGCATTGCGTTCTGGTGGACGCTCCCACTCTTCATCGGACTGACGAAGGACAAACAAGCCAATGAGTGCGAATGCAGTGAAGTAAAGCGTATCGCTGAGGATAATTCCAACATGAAAACTTGCGAGTGTAAACCGAAGAAGGATGCCGGCCACCAATAGGATGGGGATCACGCTGGATACTATTTTCGCACGGTAGCTAACTCCCGTCCCCTTTGGGACAACTCCTTCCCTATTAGGGCAGGGGGATAGGTTAGATAGGTCGTCGATTCACCAACCCATGCTTCAACGCCACTACTGCCGCCTGTGTCTGATTGCTGACGTAGTTGCGCACGGTCTCTTCGGAGAGGAATAACTTTGCGGCGATGCGGAGCGATGACATGGGCGAGATTATGGCAGTCGTGCAACGAATAACTTAACAAAGGGATAAACAAATGTTAAACATGAAAAAATGTTAATAAGTTACATTTGACTTGCCTTTTTATTGAGTCTCACATAAAATGGACAGCCTGTGGGGAAATTATATCTTTATCGGTTGTACGTCAGTGCACTTGAGGAGGTGCCTCGCGTTCGTCAAAACCGAACATAACACCCATCCAGGGCCCTGGCGGCAAGTTTTGCATATCTGAAACAAACTATAAAGGAGTAGTCATGAAAAGACATTGGCTCCAACTGTGTTTGATAGTGCTTTTGATTGCAAGTTTCAATTTCCAATCAGTTCAGGCAGAGGCGGGCACAGTGCATACCTATGTTCCCATCGGCAGCGGATATTCCAGTGCGACATTGCAGCTTTTTGCGCGTCAAGCAGTCCAACATGATACAGATGGCACAGTGGAAATTCTCGTCATTCCCATTACATTTGCAACGAATGCTTTCAGCATCTCTAATGGTGAACGCCAGCAAAATCTGACTCTGGCGGATAACCGTCGCGGTCTCGTAGAAACCGCATGCAACGCTGTCAAACTTCCGAGTCAAACCTGCCATGCTGTGCTGGCTCCCGTGCTTGTCCGCGATGATGCATACCTGCAGAGTAATCTTGATCTATTCCCTGCCCAATTGGATGGCATGTATATCTTGGGGGGTGATCAGACCATTGCGATGCTGGTAGTTGCCAATACTCCATTCGAAGCAAAGATGGCGGATGCATTCAATGCTGGCGCGGCAGTCGGCGGCAATAGCGCCGGCGCGGCAGTCGAATCACTCAACATGATTGGCGGCTACACGGGTAACAACGGACCCGAAAACGGATTCCAAAAGGACAGTGTGGATCTCTGGCTGCCTAATGGTCCAGGTGATGTAACACGAGGCTTGAGTTTTGGGACGACCACTGTGGTGTTGGATCAGCATGAGTTCCAGCGCGGGCGCATCACACGGCTGATCAACACGAGATTCACACCAGGGTTGCTTGG
>DAINRK010000778.1:0-1896 GCA_036741855.1 Anaerolineales bacterium | reverse complement strand
GCTCTGCATCATCTAAAATGGTTAATAAATCGAGGGAGGGACCGAAGACAAACGATCCATTGCCACTTGGATGGTAGCCAAGATACAAGTTGTAGCCCATGGATGTTTCGATGCCTGTCAGCTTGCGATGTAAAAGCGAGTTACGAATCATCCACGGAAGGATTGTCATTGTTAGCGCCACTGCAATCAGGGTCGCACCGCGATGGTGGTGCAGGACAAACCATGTCCAAAGGATCGCGAGCACTGCAAATGGAAGGATGACAGATCTCGTAAGCGCAGTAAGGCCAAGGAAAAAACCAGCAAGCAGGAAGTTAAGAGGTGTCGGTTGATTAATGGTTTTCAGAAGGCAAAGGAAAGATGCAAGGAGCAAGATAAAAAAAGGATTTTCAGTTCCCAAACCGAGAGGATAAACCAGCAACATTGGATAAGCGGCAATGGTCCATGCTGCGATTCGCGCGGCACGTTCTGAATTCTCCAGTGCCCTGCGACCCTGATAGAGAGGAGGAAATAATTTCCTCGAAACTAGATATGTCAAAGACGCAAGAGGCGCGCCAAGGAATATCGCTTGCGCTAATCGCGCGGCAAAAAATCGCGAAAAATCTGTCCCATTGAAAAAATAAACGATTGCAAGAAAGGTGGGATATAACGGTGCACGGAACGAAGTAGGAACGCCCAGGATGGGATCATAATCCTTAACAGTGGACAGGTCGAAGTCCACGAATGAGGCGAGTTGATTCAAATCTGCCTGGGCGTACCAGCGGAATCCATTTCCCGATGCAAGGCTGCGTGCCAACATATCATATTGAAACATGTCATCCAGACCAATCCCCAATCCACGTGCAAGAAAAACTGGAATCAATCGAAGAACAAGTGCAACAATGTAAATTCGAAATACAAATGAATTAAACATAAAACGGATGGCGCAGATTTTACTACGCAATCCGTTTTGGCTTTGAGGAGAACAGCTTTAGCACACTAGGCGCGCACGCGCGTCGGGGCCTTGAGTGCTTCAATACGCCTGGCGAGATATGGCATAAAGTAGCCATTATATTTCTCCCATAGTTCGGGACGCATCCAGTCAGTCCCTTTGACGAGGCCGCGGCAATTTTCACTACCACAAAAACACGCGAATTCATCATAGGATGTGCCGTCGCACATAGCGTAGTCGAAATTGACTTCCTCGCCTGCTTTGATGTCGCGCATCGCGACGATTCCAATCTGTCCAGTAAACCCGGCATTCGGTTCGCAGGAATGGTTGAAACAATCAGAAGGTTCCAAAGGCTCGGGAGTTATCAAGTAAAACTCATCTTCAACCTGGAGAACTCGTTGCGTGAAGTTAGGCATATTGGGATCAAGTTCATCCTTCGATGCAATACGACCTCCAAATAACGCCAGCAACTCGCCTTTCTTGATTGGCTCACGGGCGAACACACCGCATCCGCCTTTCTCTTCGAACGTGCCCGAATCACACTTCGGGTTTAGATAAGATTGAAACTGACCAGTCATTTTTCCCTTTCTTTTTGGTGAAGGCATGTCGCCCAGGATGTCTTCAGCATCGAGTGCCAAAGCGACTACAAAATTCTCCAGCCACAAAGACACAGAGCCACGGATAAATTATTCTTCTCTGAGTCTACGTGACTCAGTGACTAGCTCCAATTTCCTGCAAACAAAAACAGTCAAGACACAACAGCGCCTAACCACTGTGTTGACTGCATTTGAGTTAAGCAGTCCCGCCGCCTCACCAGGTATTACCTGGAGGGCGGCGGAAGCCAGATTTTATTCGTGGCGTAAATTAGAAAATGGGCACAAGCATTTCTTCATTCACACTCGTGCAGTTCTTTCGATAGAAAGTCTCCTTTTAGAAGTTCGACGCAATTGTAACGGGCTAAGCCCTGA
>DAINRK010000777.1:0-1909 GCA_036741855.1 Anaerolineales bacterium | reverse complement strand
ATAATACTTACACCAAAAAGTATGGGCAGGACCGGGTCACAAAGAGCGATGTTCTACACCCTGTGGAAGGCAATCCTGACGCCACGATGGTGGCCGATTTGACAAAGGCCGATCATGTACCATCGGACTGTTATGATGCGATCATATTTACTCAGACCTTGCAGGTCATCTATGATTTTCGTACAGTGATTGCCACGTTGTATCGGATCTTGAAACCCGGCGGAGTCTTGCTCGCAACCGTTTCAGGCATGGCCCAGATCAGTCTTGATGATTTTGATGAGTGGGGAGAGTATTGGCGATTCACTTCTTTGTCCGCGCGTTTGCTTTTCGAAGAAGCGTTCTCTGTAGGGAATGTCACTGTTCATCCGTATGGAAATGTACTCGCAGCGATTTCATTTTTAGAGGGGCTGGCGTGTGAAGATTTAGAGCGATCGGAGCTGGACTCAAGGGATCGCCGTTACGAGGTGTTGATCGCTGTCCGTGCGTCCAAGCCGGAGCAAACCCGATGAACCTGCCGGGTGCCAAAACAGGGAAGAAGTTTTATCGATGGCTGCGCGCCCGTGTCCTGGGTGGGGCGCTCATCCTCGGCTATCACCGGATCAGCGCAGTGGAGGACGACTTCTATCAAGTCTGTGTGTCGCCTGAAAACTTTGCCAGGCATATGGAGGCTCTAGGAAAGTATGCTTATCCCATTAGTCTTTCCAAATTGGTGCAGAGTTTGAAGCAAAACATGCTGCCACCGAAATCAATTGCCGTTACGTTTGATGATGGATATGCGGACAATCTTTATGTTGCCAAGCCAATATTGGAAAAGTATAACATTCCGGCAACGGTATTTGTGTGCACGGGCTATTCGGGGAGGGAATTTTGGTGGGACGAATTGGAGAGGCTGGTTACCGATTCGAAGGCGGATCTGCGCACACTCCATTTGCAGGCGGGAGGAAGACGATTTGAGTGGCCTGAGTTGCACCTAAGCTCGGAAGCAGGACAACCTGGTTTGCGGCACGAATTTCGTCGGGCCTTATATCACTTCCTGCTTTCACTGGATGTAGAAGACCAAAACCACGTCATGGGAGTAATCCGAAGCTGGTCTGAAGTCTCATCCTCTGGAATCTCTACAGCACGCGCGATGAGCGAGGAGGAACTGCTGCGACTCGTGGACGGCGCGTTGATTGAGCTGGGCGCACACACCAGGCATCATCCAATGTTGCCGCAGCTTTCCTTTGAAAGACAAAGAGAGGAAATTCAGTCAAGCAAGAAGGATTTGGAGGCACTATTGGGCAAGAAAATTGAGAGCTTTTCATATCCAAATGGCCGGGCAACTGCATATGCTAAACAGATCGTCCGTGAGGTGGGCTTTGAATATGCATGCACCAGCCTGCATGACATTGTCAGACCGGAAAGTGACATCTATGAACTGACCCGCTTCTGGCAGCAAGACGTGGATGGGGAAGGGTTCGTGAAGCGATTGAATCGATGGATGAGCGCGAAGGTACATTGACCATGAGACATATTTGAACGAATTCCATGAACCTCGTTGTGATCATCCTGACCTATAACCAGCAGCAAAAAACGCTCAACTGCCTATCCACATTGCTTGGTGGTGAAGATATCCCTTTTAAGGTTCTCGTTTGGGATAATAACTCGCGGGATGATACGCTTGCAGCTATTAAGGAAACGTTTCCACATGTATCAACCCATTACAGTCAGAGTAATCTGGGTGTTGCTAGTGGGCGAAATGCTTCCGGAACAATGGCCATGCGTGAACTTGGAGCCACACATCTTCTGTTTCTGGATAACGATATCGAAGTGGAAGCTGGATTTGTCAAAGCACTATATGAGCCGTTTGAGGTTGATACTGGTCTTGGACAAACCCAAGCTAAATTACGCTTTATGCATGACCGTAGCT
>DAINRK010000776.1:0-1915 GCA_036741855.1 Anaerolineales bacterium | reverse complement strand
GGACTCCTCGGATTCGATAAATTGCCTAACAACATAAAACTGCTCAATTGGTTAATTTGTTTTATCTTGACCCTGCTTGTAACAATCAGTAGTTATAGGATTTATGTTTACTCTTTTCCCCCACAAATATCAAGAGACAGCGCCGAGCTGATTGCATGGATTAGTCCAGCCTGTATAGCTGCCGCATGGCTACGGATCACCGGAATTTCTTGGCGATCTATACTGCTGTTCCTGCTTCTTGCTCCACTCACGGCTTTTTTGATGGAATCAATGATTGGTATGATTCTCTATATTCGGATGGGGGATTGAACGTCTTACCCATGGAATTAGGCGGCTAGCATGCAATATTACCAGGATCACAAATCAAGCGTCATTCGAGACCTACTCGGTGTTCTTGTTTTCCTGAGTCTAGGGATCGGCGGGCAGAGATTTCTTGGCAATCCTGCTGGAATATTCACTCCTGACCTTCCAATGCTCTCACGTGAAGAGGTACCCAACAGCGCTGCAACTCCCGTGTATGAAGACTCGCAACCTGGATCCATTTCCCAGCAGCGTGAGTTTCATGTCACATTTATAATCGGTGAGGAGGATCAGAAGTATCGCGGTGATGGCTGGTATTCCAATAAAGGAGCAACGATTGAGCAGAAGACATTCTGGTATGCCGAACCCGCGGAGGCTGTCCTTGCCTGGGAGTGGAGCGAGAGCAGAATCAAACGCGAATTCTCTAATATTCCGCCCATTGTGTCAAATTCTCTGGACGAAAACAAGGCTGCCTCCTCACTTTATTGTAGTGATGAACCTAGCAATCGGCGAATTTGTGTCTACTTATCCTATTGGAAACATTGGTATACGGAAATACGGTTTTTGAGTGGTGGCGATGAATATCTTTCCTTCGCCGACGTACAAAATCTTTCCTCCAAAGCGACTGAATTGCTGATGTCTGCGCCTGACAAACCGTAATCATCCGAGCATGCTAAACTCATGCAAAGACAAAAACGGGCTAACACAGCGTGCACCCGATCCCCGGCAAAGTGCGCCGGGGCTATAGTGGTGGGAGTCGGCGCGTTTTGTTAGGCGTTTTTTCAAAACTCTGACAAAAGAAACAGGCGTAATGGAGCAGCCCAGAAAATAGATTTCGAAATAGTTAAATCGATGGCTTTGATTGATTCATTTTGACGCGGATTTATCTACAACTGGATGCAGCTGAACGGCCATGTCAAATTAGACAACTTTGGTCAACTTAAATAGTCATTAACGTGTTACCATATCATTTACAAGTCAGTTCTACAAGACGATTTCTGCATATCGACCTAATTTGGGGGGTCATCATCAGAACCACATGCCAAGAATCTAAAAAGTTCGACACTAAATTTATTTAGTATTGGAAGGCTTCAAGCCTTTGCCTTACTGTTATCTGCCGCTGACAGGTTTCGTCCAGCGGTCTGTGGAAATTGAACAAACCCTCTGGTTTGTATTTCCTTTGGAGGTTGGGTAGTTGGATATTTATAGTTAATCATGGAGGCTTCAAAATGAACGATCAAAATCAAAGTGGAAAAGCGCCTGCATCCAGGCGTCGGGGCAAGGGCTGCTTACTGTGGTTGGGCGCAAGTTTAGTTTCATTAGTGAGTCTTACGCTGGTAGGATACTACATATACGAGCCTATGGCAGAAGCGGCTGATGCAAAGGCGTATCCGCCGCCTGGTCAAATGGTGGATGTTGGCGGTTATCGCCTGCACATAAACTGTACTGGCACTGGCAGCCCCACTGTGGTAATTGATGCTGGATTGGGTGATTGGTCAACAGGGTGGGGATTTGTTCAGCCCGAAGTGGCGAAGACAACACGGGTCTGCACATATGATCGAGCTGGCTGGGCCTGGAGCGAAGCTGGGCCCCTCCCTCGAGATGCGGCACAATT
>DAINRK010000775.1:0-1926 GCA_036741855.1 Anaerolineales bacterium | reverse complement strand
TGGTCTGACTACGAAACGATGATGATGGAAAAGTTTGGGAAAGATCTAACGCCGCATCGCGTGAAGTATCGCACTTTGAAACGGTAAGGTGAGAATTATCCTGACATTGCGACACCGTGAAGCGTGTCGCTCTGACAACGATTCCAATAAAAAAAAGCGGAGGCTGAAATCTCCGCTTTTCGTTTATCATCAAGCGATCTACATCAGGCTTTCTGCAAGTCGAGTCAGGCGATGGATTCCTCTGAATATCAAGCGGGCGAAATTAGCGGATAAACCCGGGCGGCAGCGGTTTTTTGAGGACGGGTTCAGTAGTCATAGTAGCTGCCAGCGCGATCAGGTCCTCTTTTGTCAACGGGATGGTGGTGGAATAGTAGACCATGGTATAGGTGCTGCCACGGTCCTCCCAGCGTAAGGTCATGGTGGGGTCGTTCGGCTGCCAGGTGACATTGCCCTGCTCATCCTGAAAGAGGATGCCAGTATAGTATTCAGCTGGCAGGGCTCCGATTTGCACTGACTCAATGTCGGCACTTTTGGCTGCGATGCCAGTGCCGATGGCGGAAGGTCTGCCCACTGCTTCGACGCCCACGCTTAAGTTGCCATCGCGACGGTCTTCATACCCATACTTCAACTCGACGAAGTCCGGACCACCCGTGGAACCGACGAAATACAGTGCTTCAGGAATGACTCCAATTTCCTTGACTTCAAAATCCACCATGCCGCGGATCTGTTCCACAGAACATTTGGGGAAGATCGCGATGCCACAGGTCTCATGAAAAGCTGTTGTATCTTCGAACGGCACATCCTCGTATGGCACATAGAACGTATCGCTCTCAGTGCGGGTAAAGAATTGCAGGATGTCCTGGGCAAGAGCGGCTCCCTGCGGGCTGATAGCAAAGATTACGGTTACCAGCACAATCGCCAGAGTAGTGGCCTGGATGGAGCGACGGCGGTTAAAAACTTGTGTGTTCCATGGGGCGGAAGCCAGCCGCTTTTCCAGACTCCCAGTTGTGCGGGGTGCTGCCTGCTTCAGGAGTTCTTCTAATTGTTTTTCATCTAAGATAGGTTTCATAGGATGTTTCCTTTTGTATAAATATGGTGGAAGGATCTTCTAATTCCATTTCCGTCCATTTTTCGCGTAACTTGGAGAGAATGCGGTGAAGGCTCACCGAGACCTTGTTCTCTGAGGCGCCAATGTGCTGGGCAATATCGTTCACCCGCCAGCCAAGCAGATAACGCAGAATGAGGATCTCACGCTGTTCATCAGGCAGATCTGCCAAAAGGCGAAAGAGAAGCTTTTGTTGTTCCTGCTGGATGGCAGTCTGTTCCGGGGTGGACTCCGAGTTCACGTCTGTGGGCGAGTTGCGATTGGCTCGAGCCGTGCGGCGATAGTCATCGATGACCAGTCGTTTGGCGATCCCGATCAGCCAGCTGATGGCTGAGTCTATCTCTCCCTGGAATTGATACCGGGCCTTCCAGGCACGCAGGAAGGTTTCGGCGGTCAGGTCTTCTGCATCATCTTGCGAACCGCTCGTCAGGGCATAGACATAGCGAAAGACCGGTAAACGGTTGAGTTCATACAATGCCCTGAAGCTGGCAGGGGATGCAATTGAGGAATGCTGCTGGTGAAATAGATTCATAAATCTCCAATACGACACGCGTGTTTCACTATGAAAACGCTGAGGTGGAGAAAATCTTACGAACGAGTACATCCAAATACTGTCCGTTGGCGAAAGACAGTCCTCGAGAACTGGAGCAGGAAGCGAAAACAATTGCTGGGAGTTTGAAGTAGAAAATTAAGAGTTAACATGTCATTGTGATGAGTCGCAACTTCCCCGTAGACTTACTTAAGAAGAGAATGCGAGCCCGAACCACCGCGATAGACCCACAATGACAGTTGATGTGAGGACGTTGCACTATTCTATATAT
>DAINRK010000774.1:0-1947 GCA_036741855.1 Anaerolineales bacterium | reverse complement strand
AGACTCTAAACTTTCGTTGGATTCATCCTCTGAAGAAATCCAGCAGGCGATGCTCAAAAGCGCAACCAAATGGAAATCCATTTGGATGGATGGCACGATCACGCAATATGCACCGGAAGGTGCAGATACGCCATTAGAGGTGTCACGCGAACAGGTGTGGATTGATCTAACAACAAGTCGTTTCCGCATTTTGACTGGGTCTGTTGATGGGAACCCTGAAAATTTCAAAGCCAGTGACGGTGCAACCATTCTTGAACTTGATCTAAACACGGGGCAAAGCCAGTCTCAACCGTTGCCTGAGTTTGCCAAAGTAGGTCAATTCGTTCCAACGTTGCAACCTGGTTTCGGTTACCCACAGCCTCTGTGGGGACAAATGGGAACCCGCCTCGCGCAGCTGGCGTTTTCATCTGATCTTGCTCAGAACGATGGGGAGTTCAAGCCGGTCGCAATTGAAATGGTGGCTGGGAGAGAAGCCGTTACAGTGGACTGGCGGTATGTTCAGAACGATCAGCCTTCATGGCGCCTCTGGTTGGATATCAAGACTGCTGTCATCTTGAAAATGCAGAGCTATGGTAAAGAGGGCGGAGGGACAATTCAGGAGGAACTTGTTGTTAATCAAGTAAGCTATGATGATATCTTCGCTGATCCTTTGTTTCGTACACCCTCGTCATCGCCTCAGTTTGGTGATGTCGCAGGCAGAGGAAGTGAACCTGTCGAGACGGGGGCAGGTGTCCCGTCGGGAAGAGACGCGCTGGGCGAGTTGTATTTTTTCACTCTGTCGCATCAGGCGAATCAGCCTGCTCAACTTGTACGATTGCCAGGCTTGTGTGTAATTGATGCAGCGGAGTGCCCGCAGTTGGAAACAGTTGATGTTCCTTTTGAATTAAATTTTACATTGACCGAGCTGCGTTGGTCACCAGATGGAAACCTCTCTGCTCTTGCGTATCCGGATAATGCAAATGGAACTCCTTATAAACTATGGTTGTTTGATCCCGCCGCGCAAACATGGACATCGTTATTTGAATATGCTTATATCGACCCGCCGATCTGGTCACCAGATGGAAAGTGGTTAGCTTTTCGTGTTCAGGATGGACTGGGTGGGGAGGATGTCTATGTGATCCAGCCAGACGGAACTGGGCTAAAAAACCTGACCGCTTCAGAGGATTTATCAGCTGATGGGCGACCTTATGTCACATTTGGCTGGGTAGGGCAGAATATCATTGTTCGTTCTGCGAAGCCAGGCAGTGAAGGCTCGGTCTACTTGATTCGTATTGCAGATGGGCGTGTCCAAGCAATGTTCGATACATTACTCACGAAGGCAACTTTTGTCCCTTCAAGTGATGGCGCGCAGTTGGCTTATGACGAATACAACTATGACAGCCAGATACATTCCCTACGTGTGGCCGAACCTGACGGCGCAAACGTTTTGGAACTAGCGACTTTTACTGGTGGCACTCTTTATCCGATTGTGTGGTCACCTGATAATAGACAGCTTGCTTTTGCCTACTATACTGAAGTCACACAAAGCACTCCAACTGCGGATGTGTATATCATCAACCGCGATGGAACAGGATTGAAACAGGTCTATCGCGGTGTGACCGTTGGCTCGATAATATTTTCACCCGATGGAAAACATTTGCTGATCAATGAGACAACCAGTCCAACCGGCGGACATCTCTTCATTGTAAATCTCGAAACACTCGAGCAACGCATCATTCAAGCCTCAGGCCTGGCGCTTGATGCTGATTGGTCCATGCCCTCGTGGAGGCGTTGATGCAATCACTGATGAGTGACCGCGACAAGGTGATCGCAGTGCGAGTCCCAAGGCAAATCCTGGAGGAGCTATTCAAAGGAAAAAATGGGGTGATCGGAGTGGGTTCCTTATCAACCTCCTGTGTTATAGACTCGTAACCAATTGCTGGTTGACTTTCAATTAGATGGTGCTAC
>DAINRK010000773.1:0-1952 GCA_036741855.1 Anaerolineales bacterium | reverse complement strand
GTAAATCTGCTGTCAAGCTGACAGCATGCACAGCCATGCCAGCTTGATGGGCAATGTTTTCTAAAAGATGGCGATCCATTGGGCTCAGCGCTTCTCCAGGTGCACGCGGCGCGACAACCAATTGACCAATGGATTCGGATTGATAGATGAGCGGCAGGTGAATCACATCAGGTTGAGAATTGCCATACGCAATTGTTGGTGGCGACTCGAAATGATGGTCGGTAGTTGTTTCAATCGCAACGTATGGAAGTTTCAACGTCTGGGCGACGGTTTCCACTAACGAAGGTAAGACCGCGTCCGGCGCGAGCGTGCCTTCCAAACGCTGACCTAGGCGTGAAAGCACAGTGACCGGGTCATCACGTTCGCCATACATCATGCGGTTAACACCGCGTTGCAAGCGATCGCGCAAAGGCTGAACTAGCACTGCAACAAGACCTGTCGCTAGAATAGAAATCAACAGATTGCTTCGCCCTTGAATGGTAGTTCCGAGAGTTCCTACCACAATCACATAAATGCCAGCGACGATAAGCGTCAACGCACCATACACAAGTGCCCGGTTGAGAAGGAAATCAATATTCCACAAGCGATGTCGCCGAATCGCAAAGGCAATCGATAGAGGAAAGAGTAATTTGAGTAACTGGCTGGCGGGATTGATCACGAAGTCACTCAGCAGACGCACGGAACCCGAATTTGGCCATCCAAGTAATATTGGTAATAGAATCCCCAGTACCGCAGCCAGTGCACCCCAGATGATCCAGCGAATTTGCCTTCGTTGTACGGCATCGGAGTGATAACGGTAACGATAAAGAAGTGCAAAGGCTCCTGTGCTCAACATGCTCACAATGATGAGTACGAAATTCTGGCGCGACATGCGCCAGGGATACAACGCAGGGTTGAAAAGTTGCAACAGCATCCACACTACTAGAATGCCTGTCAGAGCAAGTGTTCCGTGCGGGACAAATTTCCCGTCGGGAAACAGATAAAGGCAGACAAGCAATAATACAAAGGCGACAGCAAACCAGAGATCAAACGGCCATTGGCGTTCCCATGATCTCTGATTTAGATACAACCCTACAACAGGCGTTGAAAGCCCGATCAGAATCGTGATGAAGCTTAGGGAAACGAGAAGCGCCATCCAGTCGTCCGACCGGCGCCAGAAAATCACGAACCCAATTGCCGCGCAAATCACAGCAAAGAGGATTTCACTCGCTAACGTAAAGGCCATAGCAAATTCAGCTGTCAGCCCAACTTGCCGTAGGAGCCATTCTTCTGCGTTGTCAACCATCACTTGGCGAGCCGGAAAATCACCGGTGCGTACGCTGAGTCTCACTGGAGTAGCTACCAGGAGGGACTCTGCTTGTTTCAACGATGTCACTGGCACATCATTAATGGCCAGTAGAATATCACGTTCGAGCACGCCTGCCTTCACGGCCGCGCCATCCGGCCACGGCGACAGAACGATCTCGCCCTTTTGATTTTGCCAGAGACGGACCTGGATAACGCCATGGTATACGTGATATACATCGTCATAGCGTAGAGGTAGACCCATAACAAATATACTCAATGCAAGAAACGTCATTGCCAGCCATATGAATCGCGCGGGAAAAAGAAACTGCTGGTTTAGGCGCGTACCGGTGATAGGTGCTTGAGCAGGTGTAATAGATTCATGTATCATTGTTTTTTCCATTAGCGTGCGCACTCTGGCTGAGTTTGCAGCCAGTCATTTGCCGCAAGAATTACTGGATCCTGTTCAGTACTGAAGAGATTCCACTCGGTAGGTACCACTTCGTCGGGCCTGATAGAACCATCGTAAGTACGACCCCTCCGATCCATAGAGAAAGCCCCGCTTACGCCGATAAATGCCCCATCACTCAGGTCGGTATGAAGGACCAGAAAAGGAGAACCTCCGCTTGGCTCACCAAAGATACGGACATGATCGCGCCCCTGGAACG
>DAINRK010000772.1:0-1959 GCA_036741855.1 Anaerolineales bacterium | reverse complement strand
GGGATATGATGATTCAAGGTATCGGGCCGCGACTGCTTGGAGCTTAAATTAACCTGTCTGTCGTAGTTGGGAAAGGATGGGCCGGGGCGTGCTACCACCCCCTCTTTTTCTTTTGAGGACTCAGCACGGGTCCACCGGGAGTCCCAGGCTGGGCAAGGGGAGGCAGTGAAGGATCAGGAGGAGGGGGAACACGATTCGAAATAAGAATTACTCCGAAAGCCAGCAGTGTAACGATTCCCGCCTCGAGCATCAGCCGATTTGAAAAGTCTTGTGCCAACGAATGTGTGACGTCGTAAATGAGTTCACCAAAGCCCGACGTCAGTAAAGGTGGGAGGGATGTCAAAATGTAATTCAACCACATCCAGTCAAACATAAAAAAAATAACGCTGCCAAAAATCAATGTGATCAGGCCTCCAATGAAGACTGGAATACCCCACCAACGCAATAAGCCCCTGAGTGAACGGACACCAAACAATGCAACTAATATCAGCAAGGCAAATGGCAGCAGAGGAAGCTTTTTGGAAGTGGCATTTATCTTTTGCAACGTCGCTCGGAGATCTTTGCCAATGAATGTCTGAAGGATAGGCGCGTTCGATGGAGAAGGCTCAGGGATAATCGTTGCATGATCCGGGAGTTCAGAAGCTATCGCGGTCAGTCGCCTTTGCAAGTCGAGTAACAACACTTGTAATGTCCCTCCTGTTGCAGAGCAGAAGATCGGTGGACTTCCCACTCCGCCGAACCCGCCTGACATGATCGCCGTTTGTTGCTCTAATGAACAGACAGGTTGGGATTTCAATAGAAGTGTGATCAAGTCATCATCTTTCATGCTAATCAGTCGCGCTTTCATATTCATCAAGGGCATTTTGACGGTATCCGTCTGGCCTTTGAAGAAGACAATGATTTCATTTATTGTAGCTTCAGTACTAATCTTAAGGTCATTTGGCGTGAGTAGATAGATAATAAGGTTTTTCCATTGATCCTGATTGAGTCCATTAATAAAAGCTTTTCCTTCCGTGCCAAGCCCATTTGTAGCGGTACTATCTGTTTGTGAAGTATTGACAGTTTGGTCGAGGCAGGCATGACCATTTAGGGGTTCTGAACATGGCTCTACTAGACTACTCTTGACAAGCGAGAATTCTTCAGCTGTTGTGACAGGCAGCCGTTCATAAACTTTATTTTCTGTAAAAGCTTGTTCATACGTTTGGGGGTTTAATAATATACGATTGAAGCTCAGAAACAGAAGTACAAAAATTGTGCCAAGGATGCTCAGTGCGGCAAAGAGGACGGCAATAAACTTGAAAATGACAGCCAGAACTTTTCGCATTATTTCTCTCCTTCACAATATATGATATAGCAAAAAGAGGTAAATTGGGAGAGTTGTTAGGCTTTTGTAGATGGGAAGTCCCGTAGATTATTAATTCGTGAAGAAAAAAATGGAGCCACCGTACGGTGGCTCCACATCTTAATCTTGAGAGGTTGTCTTACTGCAGGAACGTGTTAATCCATTCCAAGACCTCGGCTGTGTCCACGCGTGCGGAATAGCCGACGCCTGAGCAGTTGGAGTTGGTTACGTAGGAGTTGACAGCCAACACCGTGTTCGTACCTGCCAGCAAGTCCGGACCGCCAGAGTCGCCAAAGCAGGTGCCACCAGAGCCACCGCCCGGATTCAGCGCCAGTTTCATGAACTGATCACTGTGCGTAAAGTTGCCAGAGACCAATTCACTGGGCGCAAATAGGCGGTTTCTAAGTCCAGTCCAAGCCGGTGGGCCACCGCCCACGTTCTGTTCCTGGACGCCGTAGCCTACGAAGTCAAGGCCCGTTTTATTAGCGAGAGTGTCCACCAAACCTTCTTCTGGCAAAGCAGCATACTCACTGACAACTTCAACGGGGACAGGTTCTGTTAGTACAACGATACCAACATCACCGGCCGCGAAACCAGGTAAACCGTTCCCACAGCCG
>DAINRK010000771.1:0-1959 GCA_036741855.1 Anaerolineales bacterium | reverse complement strand
CTCTACCACGCCTGATGCTGTTGAAGCAGATTTCATCCTCATCAGCCACGGACATGGCGATCATGTTGGTGATAGCATCGCAATTGCCAAACGCACTGGGGCAATGGTCATCAGCAATGATGAGATAGCCAACTGGTTTGCCAGCCAGGGAATTGAGAAAACTCATGGTCAACATCTCGGCGGTGGGTACAAGCATCCTTTCGGTTATCTTAAGTTGACTTTTGCTATTCACGGTTCGGCATTGCCCGATGGATCCAATGGTGGCAATCCATGTGGTTTCTTGTTGACTACGAACGACAGAGAGAAAATTTACATGGCGCAGGATACTGGTCTCTTTGGTGACATGAAATTGATCGGTGAAGAAGGACTTGATCTGGCTGTGGTCCCAATTGGCGATAATTACACGATGGGTCCCAACGACGCGCTGCGCGCGGTCAAATTTCTGGAGCCAAAGGTGGTAGTCCCCATTCACTACAACACCTTTGATCTGCTCAAACAAGATGAAAACGCCTGGGCCGAACGCGTCAGAAATGAGACGAGTGCAAAGGTCGTCCTGTTAAAGCCGGGAGAAAGTTATTCACTGTAGGTTCTGAACAGAAACAAATGTCGGGGACTAGCCGGCATTTATTATTTCATAGATTTTCTTTTGTTTCAAAATGTTACAAGGGCGGTTTTTGAAATTGACGCATGATAGTCTTTGTGCTAGGATAACGTAATAGGTATCTCCACAAACACTTTATATTGGATTAATCGATGCATGATCTCCCAGGCAATCGAAATCAAGAGTCGTTTTGAGAAGTCAGAAATCATCGTATTTAAGCGATGGTTTTTTGTTTGCCGCCATCTCATTAATCCATCAGCTTTTTGAAATAATTGCAGGCCAAAATTTAGAGTTCCAGTTTAGAGCCGCACCGTGTAAATTCTTCATCTTAAATCAGGAGTTGAAATATGAACAAGCAAAAATTACGAAGCCCGATTTCGAATTTAATCTTGATCCTGGCAATGCTCTTGAGTTCTTTTCTGTCATTCAGGCCTAACAATATCGCGAAAGCCGACCATACGCCGAATCCATCCAGTGTCACGGTTGCAGGTTCCTTACAGCAGGAATTAGGTTGTCCGGGAGATTGGCAGCCCGAGTGCGCTACGACACATCTTGCTTACGACGCGAATGATGACGTCTGGCAAGGAACCTTTAATGTGCCGGCCTCAACGAATGAGCCAAATGGCTATTGGGAATACAAGGCTCCGCTTAATAACAATTGGAATGAAAACTATGGTTTACATGCGGCACCCGGTGGTGCGAACATTCCGCTAAACTTGGCTTCTCCTACAAGTGTCAAATTTTATTACGATCATAAATCGCACTGGATCACAGATAACAAGAATTCTGTGATTGCAGTAGCGCCAGGCAGCTTCCAATCTGAACTTGGCTGTTCAGGTGATTGGGATCCAGGTTGTCTGCGCTCCTGGCTTCAGGATGTCGATGGGGATGGGACTTACACCCTCGCAACTACTGCAATACCTCCTGGTAGCTATGAAGCCAAAGTTGCGATCAACGAGAGCTGGGATGAAAACTACGGCGCAGGTGGCGTGCCGAACGGACCAAACCTGGCCTTTGGCGTGGCAAGCGCAGGTTCCACCGTGACCTTTAGCTATAACTCGACGACTCATATTCTTAACATCAATGTAGTTAGCCCCGGGCCTCAACCTGACAACAACGTCGAATGGGATGGATTGCGCCATGACTCGCGAGACCCCTTATATCGCACGCCTGGTGGTGCTGTGCCTTCAGGCACACCCGTGATCATTCGCTTCCGTACCTTCCATAATGATGTGACCAGTGTGAAGCTGCGCGTGTATAGCGTCAACGCTGGAGGACAATCCTTGTTCAACATGACGCTGGCCGCCACGGACGTGTCCTGTTATCAGGAAGGTTTGGGGGACTCCTCTTGTGATTAT
>DAINRK010000770.1:0-1965 GCA_036741855.1 Anaerolineales bacterium | reverse complement strand
GGTGCTGGAACAGATTGGTAGGCGAGATAGAGGTGGATGGCTTCCAGGTCGGGCCGTGCCATAAAAGCGGGGTCTTGTAAGATTGCTTTGATTTCGGATCCGAAGAGCAGACGGTCTTGAAGTTCAGCAAAAAAGAGCGGTTTCTTCCCCTCACGATCGCGTGCAAGCAATAAGGTCTGTTGATTTGAGTCCCAAATGGCAAAGGCAAACATGCCTCTCAGCTTTTCCACACAGCGCTCACCCTCTTCCTCCCACAGGTGTATGATGGTTTCAGAGTCAGTGCGTGAACGATAGGTATGGCCCTTTTTGAGGAGTTCCTCCCGCAATTCGAGATGGTTGTATATTTCGCCATTAAAAATGATCCACACTGAACCATCTTCATTCGTCATTGGCTGGTGACCGGCAGGTGACAGGTCAATGATCGCAAGTCGGCGGAAACCCAGCCCCACATTCTTGTTTATGTAGACACCGCTATCATCCGGACCGCGATGTTTGATGGAGTCATTCATATTGTTAACCAAGTTTCCATCTACAATTCGTTCTGGGTCAGTGTAGAGGATGCCACAAATGCCGCACATTGTTTATTTCCTCTTCAGTTGCAGGCTGTAATGGATCACGTATCTAAACTCCCCAAATAGTCTGAATTTTTCAGCAATACTAAAGTGTGGGGTTACCAAATCCTCAAACCAAGCCTCACTGAAATTAAATAAGTGATATCGATCAATCAACTCTGGAGATTTGTTTTTCGGGTCATAAGGTTCCGTTTGTTCACCAAACCAGTCCCAGACTAATAAATATCCACCTGGTTTCAATACTCGCCTAAGCTCAGAGAACGCCAAATCTAGATCGATTGTGTGATCCAAAGACGTAGCTGCAATCACGACATCAAAGGCATTATCTTCCCAGGGTAAAAATTCTGCAAACCCGCGTACGAACTCAAAGGGATGAGGCTCAAATGGTTCAAGTGGATCCAAACCGGATATCAGATCTACCGGATAATTTTCCAGGTAATTAGGCATGGCATACGGACCACAACCCACATCCAATACTCGTCCTGAAAGATACGGTGCAATAAAACCTGAAAAGGTTCTGGCATCCGGGCGACTATGATTGGCGCAACTAAATTGAGGTCTATTTTTATATTCTTCGACATTTACGCCAAAGTTTGCATTGGCCCAAACATCGTATAAATGAGGATGAAGTGTTTTGAATTTCTCAAGATATAGGTCAAATGATTCAGCTTTGACTGGCTGATGATTATTTTTCGAGGATGCGACATCTAAGTTGTACGACCCGCGCGATAACAACATCCTGGATTGCATTTCCAGCAAAAGCAATCTATTGCCAATCTCTACATTCTGTTCAGTGAGTCTGTTTTCCAGTTCACGTAAATTCTGTTTGGCAATCATTGCCGTCAATTTGTAAAACAGCTTTCTGATCAGAGCGAGAATTCGGGTCATCCTACTTCCTATCATGGAGGTTTCACTCTTGGGAAAGTTGATCGAGTTTCACAATGTAAGCGCGCCCGTTCGAGCGAGGGTCTGTATTATCACTCGAAGAAAAATACAAGTATGTGCCCCAATGAGAATAAGCGCCCATCCCATGCTGGCGGATCGTTTCGTGAAAAGTGTGAGGAGGTCCCAGTCTTTTCCCATTTTCTAAAACAATGACTTTCGATTGATAGGGACTGCCATGCGAATCCCCGGCAATTGGAAAACGTGAAAGGTCAAATTTCCAGGCTACGCCTCCATCTGCCATTACCATGGCTGGATCAAGCGGCAGTTCGACACTCAAGCGATCGATGGAGGATAAGTATTGTGAAAAGACCTCTTCAGTGGAACCATCCAGAATTAGCCTGCCAGATTCGAGCAGAATAGCCCGTTGACACAGACGAGCAACTGCATCCTGATTATGGCTTACAAACAGGACGGTGCGACCTCCCCCCGCAATTTCATTCATCTTGCC
>DAINRK010000769.1:0-1970 GCA_036741855.1 Anaerolineales bacterium | reverse complement strand
CCGCAGGATTAGTCGGACAACTCCGCACATCCTCCAGCCTCACCAAGATGATGCGCTACAGCACAGACTTGTATCGCAACCTCAAGCAATTGACCGGTATTGACCCAGGCTGGGATGAGGTCGGCAGTTTGCGAATCGCGTCATCTGATGCGCGGCTCGAGGAACTCAAACGGGTGGTCGGTTATTCGAAGGCCTTTGGGATGCCTCTTGAAATTATTTCTCCCAAAGAATGCCTGGATTTATTTCCGTTGATGTCTCTTGAAGATGTGAAAGGCGGAGTCTACCTCCCTACTGATGGGCAGATCGATCCAACAGGTCTAACGAACGCGCTCGCGGCGGGTGCAAGGAGTCGCGGTGCAAAATTCATGACCAATACGCGGGTCACGGGCATCATTATCAGCAACAATGAAATCAAAGAAGTTGTGACAGACCAAGGTGCCATCAAGACTGATATTGTCATCAACGCAGCAGGCTTGTGGGGCAATGACATCGCCAATATGGTTGGCATCACATTGCCTATTATCCCGATGGCTCATTTATATCTTGTCACGAAACCGGTGAAGGATCAGCCGCCATCCATGCCGACGATGCGCGATCCGGATAATCTTGTCTATTTTCGCGGCACCGGGAGCGGGATGATCGCGGGTGGATATGAGCGTCAACCTGCACCCTGGGGACTGAATGGCGTGCCACAGGATTGGAACTTCAAATTGCTCGAACCGGATTGGCCTCGCTTTACGCCACTCATGGAAAATGCGATCAAACGCGTCCCGTCCCTCGAAACTGCCGAGATCGTTCAACTGCTGAACGGACCGGAAGGATTCACACCTGATTCGGAATACTTACTCGGTCCAACAGCCGTGCGCGGCTTTTGGCTGGCATGTGCATTTTGCGCGCACGGCATCGCGGGCGCGGGCGGCATTGGCAAGGTGATCGCCGAATGGATTATTGATGGTCATCCCGAATGGGATATGTGGAAACTGGATGCGCGTCGCTTTGGCAATCAATATGGGAGCCAGGCCTTCACGCTCGCACGCACAATTGAGACTTATGGAAAATACTATGACATTCACATGCCATATGAAGAACGCGAATCTGCGAGGCATTTACGAATATCACCTGCGTATCATCGCTTGGCTGATCTCGGCGCGGTCTTTGGCGAAAAAGGAGGATGGGAAAGACCAAACTGGTTTACATTTAATGAGGACGATTCAAGAGCTGCCTCAATCCCGAACCTTTCTGGCTGGGCACTGGACAACTGGTCTCCAGCCATCGCGGCAGAGACGCGCGCCACGCGTGAGGCCGCGGGTCTTTTCGATGAGACGTCATTTTCCAAGATCGAAGTGCTGGGTCCTGGCGCATGTGACTTCTTACAAAAGTTATGCGGCAATGATATTGATAAGCCTGTTGGCGCAGTTACATATACTCAAATGCTCAACGCGCGCGGTGGCATCGAGTGTGATTTCACCGTCTCGCGTCTTGCAAATGATCGGTTTATGATCGTTACAGGGACAGCCTTCGGCACACATGACATGACTCACCTGCGGCGTTATATGCCGTTAGATGGATCAGTTTATGTCAACGATTTGACCTCTGCACGAACATGTTTTGGTCTGTGGGGACCGCGTGCACGGGACATTCTGCAAAAAGTCACAAGGGATGATGTATCCAACTCAGCCTTTCCATATATGACCTCGAAACCGATCACGATTGGCAATATCCCAGCCCTGGCTCTGCGCGTCACCTATGTCGGTGAACTCGGCTGGGAATTTTACGCGCCAGCTGAATATGGCGAACAATTGTGGGATACACTATGGGAAGCAGGAAAACCCTTTGGCTTGGTCGCTGCCGGATACAAGGCGATTGAATCTTTGCGCCTCGAAAAAGGCTATCGCTACTGGAGTGCAGATATCACACCTGATTACACGCCTTATGAAGCAGGTTTAGGTTTTGCAGTGGCATTGAATAAG
>DAINRK010000768.1:0-1985 GCA_036741855.1 Anaerolineales bacterium | reverse complement strand
CTTACATGGTGGGGTGTCTCGGTTGCCATCCTTAAGCACAGTGCCGAAGGTGGCGGCCTGCTCGGTCAGGAGATGATGACCAAGGCTGTCCCTGTATTTGTTGCAGCCATGGTCCTGCTCATTCGTGTCCTGTTGATCAATACATTCTCCATTGCCGGTGAGCGCATCTTCTCACTTGCAGACGATCGACCATCGCAATATCAAAACAGGTCATACTATCGCCCCAATAGTGAACCCGCCCGCACTTCAGATTCGTCCTTCCCTCGCCCTGCGCCCAAGCCCGCACCTGCCGCAGCTTCGCGGCCGCTCTATAATGAGCCTACTTATCATCCTGTTGGCATGAGCGCCCAAGAGCGAAGTGATAATACTGCCACGCGGAGGTGACCAGTCCCTTAGACAAAACTTCCACTACATCTTTGACCTCCTAATCTACATCCAACATAACACAGACGCCACCCAAGTGACGTCTGTGTTATTCATTAATCAATTGAGTATTATTTCAGTACATGTGAAGAATTCGCTCTCACCATTAAGATAAAGCTGCATAATGGCGTCTGGAAGGAGGGATGAAGCTATCCATAACAATGATTTCTGATTTTTCATAAACGAAAAGCGATTAGCTGGCACGACCGTCTTAGCAACTACCTGAATAGATAGACCACGTTGTGCCTCCACTGCGCAATGGATAAGAGATCCATTCTGGTTCAAATCAAACCAGCTAATGCCTGTAGATGTTGTTACACGCTTGTTATGGCTACGTAATGACCAGATTCCATAATGTGTGACATGGAGAATTGAGTCAGGCACAAGCTCCTGACTCAAATTAAGGAAAATATCCAAATCTGCATGTTTGAGAAGAAAATTCCACTTGCTTGGTTCACCGTGTAATAGTGGAGCATTAGGAAGAACTGTGCGTACATCACACTGCTCCCAAGGATTGGGGTCTGGATGTAAGACATCTTGGTCCATTTGAAGATGAAGTTCAGAGAGCTCGTTTCCTAAATCACTCACAATCTTTAAATCGCCTATAAAAGCCAGCACAATAATCTTGGCATGGGATGAGTCTCGGATTCGCTCCAGCATGCGCGCTACCCAGGCCGGAACGTTCACATCCGACAGAATTACACCGACGCGTAATTTCTTCATGAGAGACCAGCATTAGGCCGAAATGCGGAGAAATATAATAATGGACGATATCCCAATCGCCGATAAAGAGGGAGCGCCATATCGGATGGAATGAGCGCCATATGTTTCATACCCAGTTCAATCGCATATGCATGGGCACGCTGGACGAGCGAAGTGCCTAGTTTCCGATCACGGAATTCCTTGAGCACATAAAGCTGATTGATATAAGCTACATGAGGGTACACCGTGACTAATTGCAGCCAGCCAACAGCCTGTCCGTCCGCCTGGACATAAAAGGAATGGATATGCTGGTCGCGCAAAGTCTGTGCGTGAATACGTTCGCCTTCCGCAGTCAAATTATGGTTGGCAGTCTCTGCCTGTTTGATCGTTGTGGCCAGATGTACATTGGCTGGGAGGGTATTCACTTTGGCAGGTAGTTCAAGTCCCAGTATTGGACCTGTGCGGACGAACTCATGAGCAAATTTTGTATACTGTTCCTTTAGGGCCAGGCTGGACGGCAAGGGATGAAATACATCAATCACATATTGTTTTTCATCAGGGATTTCATAGGCAAGCACCGCATCCATGACGGCTTTTGCATCCATGCTAAGAGCAAGAAACTCATATTGAAAAGATGCAATTGGCGCGCCTTCATAAATGGAAATACCAATTGGCCCTTGCACTTCATATTTTGTCTTATAAGTTACTTGATATACATGGTTATAGGAAGCAATCATCGCTTCCACGGCCCACCAGTTTTCAATATCAGTTCTTGAGTTGTTCATAAAGTTAAGACGAAACCCCACTTCATAAGTTACCCAACCAAAATGACAGTAACATTGCCCCCAGATGTTTTATGA
>DAINRK010000767.1:427-1987 GCA_036741855.1 Anaerolineales bacterium | reverse complement strand
GAAGTTGGCTTCCCGGCCAGGCGTGACCAAGGGAATCGGCCCGACATTGTCCGGATCGTCGTAGATGAGATGCTGGATATCGACCAGCTTGCCGGAGACGTTATCGTTATCCTTGAAAATGGCCGTGGGCTGATCGCTTTCTGAGCCCTGCCGGATTATCAGTGTGCCAATCGTAAGCCGCGCCGCATGATTACTTCCTGTTGGATCGTAGGGCAGGACGGATCGATAGGCATCGATAAAAGCCTGCAGACCCGCGAGGTCCGGATTCATGTTCTCTTCGTAGTCAATCTCGATTCCTACTCCCAATTGTTGCGCGACGGCTGCGGCGTTGAGTCCGAACTGAGTTGCGTTTTGAGCAAGTGCTTGATTCCAGGGATCAACGTAAGTAATCCCGCCAATCGAAAGCATGACTCGAATCCCACGGCTCTTGAAATAATTGACTACATCAGCTGTTATGCCACGCGGTACACCATTTAAGGTGCCTGCGTCCGTAGTCTGATTGAGCAATTTCAACGGGTGGACAAAACTTAGCACGATGATATTTACAGATGGAGTGCCATTCCCGCGATCGATGATCCAGTGATTTTTCTGGTCAAATTCGGCCATGTCGCGTACAGTAGTCCACGTGCAGGCATCGTTACCACAATGCCAGGCGCCATAGACCTGGATTTGTGTCAATGAGCCGGGAGTCGGCGAAGGCGTAGGCGTAGGTGGCTTCGCGGCGCTCGCCATTGTTGCAGGAGCAGCGATGGAAATGATGAACGCAGCCAAAACAATCACGATCAGGGAAAACAAAGCTTGTTTCTTGAACATACTGCCTCCTTATATGGATTGGTGTTTGATCCGATATGAAATCACCAGCGTTGGAATCATTATTGCATTTCTCCCCCTCAGAGTCAACGAATTATTTCTGTTACATTAATTTTCTAAGCTTAGACTGCCCTGCTTTCACTGCTCAGTCCTTATTGCGAAGTGGTCGCGAACACGTCATATTCAGTAAATTCAACGGGTGCAATAAGATTGGGATAGAGAATACTTGTAAAGCGGTTCACTGCTTCGGAGTTGGCGTGTACCTGTCGAGCGTTTTCATCACGGAAGATGAAATAGTGCAAAAAATGGGTCTCGTGCTCTTTTTCCTGCAAAGATGTATAAAGAAAGGTATTTGGTTCATTCTCCCGGACATAATCAATAAATTCGCGAATCGCAATTTTGCAGACATCGAGCGCGTCATCGCGAACGACGAAGTAGGCAGTTTGGTGAATGGACATGGCGCACCTCCGGTTAAGAAGATTATACGCTTAAGCTTCCCGCTGAGCGTAGTAAGAATGTGCTAGTCTTTCGAACACAGTTGAAAGCTCCAACTTCACAACAGACAGGCACCGTCCAACCGTTCACTGCACTTGCCCCGGCGGGCAGTGCCAGAGTAGTTCCGACACTTGCAGGATTTGCTAAGCAGATCACCTGCCAGTGCAGGTGTGCACTTGGGAAGCACCATCAGCAAAACTTACACCCTCGTCTCTCCGCATCGACGATGGCTTGATCGCTGGCCCCCAAGACGTT
>DAINRK010000767.1:0-417 GCA_036741855.1 Anaerolineales bacterium | reverse complement strand
CTCCGACTTCACAAGAGACAGGCACTGTTCATCCGTTCAGCGCCATCAGCAAAACTTGCACCCCCGCCCTTCCGCCTCGACGATGGCCTGATCACTGGACCAAAAGAAGTTTTCCTCACCGACAGTTTGTACCAATCCCCCGCGTTCCATCATTTGCCGCGCATTATCGTGGACACCGGCAAACATGAGTATCCCGCCTTGCTTGTGCAATCTCTCTTGCAAACGATGAATGGCTTCAATGCCCGCTGTATCAATCAAAGAGACGCCGCGCATCGAGAGGATCAGGGCGTGGGTATCTTTGAGATTCGCAAATGCCTCGTTGAATTGACCTGTTGCCGCGAAGAAAAGCGGACCTGTGAGAAACGCCACTCGGACGTGTTTGCATTTCCCCGCCGTTTCGATTCCCTTTTGCTTGAG
>DAINRK010000766.1:0-1990 GCA_036741855.1 Anaerolineales bacterium | reverse complement strand
ATGCTAAAACTACGCAGAGCGGAGATCAGGCAGCGGGTCCAGGAGGAAACGGAGCGCCTGGAGCGCGTGGAGCTCTGGCTGAGACAAATAGAACAGGAGGATTCCATGTCCAAGTATGATGTTGTGATCAAGAAAATCGACCCAATCAAGGTTGCTTCCGTACGCGGCGTTGTCCCTACACCACCGGACCAGCGTTCATTGTGGGATGAGCTAATGGGATTTCTGCAGGGGAACAGCGCCCGTATGATCGGTCCGCCTCAGGCGATCTACCATGATGGCGAGTTTAAGGAACGTGACTGGGATATCGAAGTGTGTATGCCAATCACTGAAAACCTCGCTTCAACCGAACGCGTAAAGGTTTATGATTTACCTTCGTTTGAGAAGATGGCCTGCGTTGTTCACAACGGTCCGTTTGCGACGATCGGTGAGGCGTACGATGCAGTCGCAAAGTGGATCGACCAGAACGGTTATCAGATTGTCGGTCCGGGACGCGAGTTAAATCTTCGGCTGCCTGATGTGCTAGGTGACCAGAACGATCCAAATACAGTCAACGAAATCCAATTCCCGGTGGAGAAAGTGTAGCAAGGTCAAGGCTAAAATAGAAACGCGACTGATCAATAATAGGGAGCGCCTGACATGAACCTTTGAATTCAGGCACTCCCTCAAACTTACCTTCATGCTTACAGGTAAAACAAATTTATGAAATCAAAGCAAAAAAATATTTCCAATTCCTTTGAACACGACACAATCCAAAATTTAGCCAAACTCATTAAGACGCAAAAAGTTTCCCCAGTAGAACTGGTAGACGCTTGTCTCAAACGAATCGAAGATCTTAACCCCAGGCTCAATGCCTTCATCACTATTTTGGAGGATCAAGCCCGAGAACAGGCCCGATCCGCTGAGGCGCAGATAAAAGCTGGCAAGTGGCGCGGTCCCCTCCATGGTATTCCGGTTGGCATCAAGGACTTTTATGATACGGCTGGAATCAAAACGACTGCTGCCTTCGAGCATTTTAAAGATCGCCTACCGGCAAAAGATGCTGTAGGCGTGAGCAAATTTAAGAAGGCAGGCGCGATCATTATTGGAAAAATGAATATGCATGCGCTGGGCATGGGAACGACAGGGCTGGATAGTTATTTCGGACCCGTGCAAAATCCGTGGCATCCTGAGTATATTCCCGGTGGCTCGTCGAGCGGGTCAGCAGCCGCAGTTGCCAGTGGGATGTGCTATGCAACACTCGATACAGACGCGATTGGTTCTGTCCGTCTACCCGCTGCTTGCTGTGGCGTAGTCGGTTTTAAGGGTACATACGGGCTGATCAGCACCAAAGGCATCCTTGAGGGCGAGGAGCCGCCTGACGAAATGATTCTATGGTTGAATCATGCGGGCATTACCACACGCAGTGTTCACGATACGGCTCTTGTGCTTAATGTACTTGCAGAACGAAACAAGCACATGAAGACAGCGGATTTCGTTCGTGCGTTAGCTAGAAACAGGAAGTTGCGAATCGGCCTGGCTAATAATTTCAAGGCTGACCAGGAGGTGAAGGCAGCTTTTGAAAAAGCCGTCGAAACAATCCGAAGTTTCGGTTACCCTATGAATAGTGTCCCTGCTCCCTTTGCCGATCCTAGTGGCGGCATTAGCAACATCGAAGCCGACCGAAAGGCCATTGCAAGCCAGGCTTTCAAGAATATTGATGTTTTGTTACTGCCAACAACTACAACCCCTGTTCCAACTATCAAGGCTGCAGGCGACAACCCACAGGCGCTCTCACCAGAAAATACTTCGTTTGCCAACTATTATGGTCTGCCGGCCATAAGCGTTTTGTGTGACTTTGATGCAAATGGGCTACCGGTAGGTCTGCAAATTGTAGGTGAGCCCAGGGGTGAGACTGCTGTACTTCGGCTTGCATACCAGTATCAGGAAGCCTCTGGGTATAGTAATAAACATCCATACAAATAACGAAATTATTGCATAGTGATGATGGGAT
>DAINRK010000765.1:0-2000 GCA_036741855.1 Anaerolineales bacterium | reverse complement strand
GCGTAATACGCGCGCAACCGACTTGATCGGCAAGTGCTTGTTGGGTGAGGTCCAACATCCGGCGGCGCTGGCGCAGCCATTCTCCAAAAGTGATTTCTTCGGATCCTTTATTTTCTATTGACATGAATAAGGGTGGCTTACCTATTAGGGCTTTTGCATGCCCTATCTATTTTCTACTTGTATCACATTTTATATCCCTTTTGGCGTTATGTGAATTAGATGGCTCTGGTTAAATGATGGTCAGATGGCAAACGCAAATCGGCGCCATAAATCTGAAATGAAAGGAAATAATCATGAACTTTAGAAGATTCACTCACTTGCTGGTAGCTAGCTTCATCACACTGTTTGCAGTTATTGCTCCTCGATCAGCCCTGGCTAGTCAATTAGTTGATCCCTCCACGCTCAATCCTCCGCCACCACCTCAATTCAACCCCGTATGTAAGGCAGTCGGAAACGGGACCATATGCACCATCGAATTTGTGGAAACACAGGGACCGGATGCAACAGGTCTAATCTGTGGCAGTGGTCCCAATAGCTTCGAGGTTATCAGCAGTGATACGCGGACAGTGACTGGTCGACGCTACTATGACCAAAATGGGAACCTGACCCAGCGCCACTTCCGGGAGGTTTTCGTGGGAACACTCACGAACCCCTTAACAGGTGTCTCACTGGACTTCGTGCAGGGCGATACCGTCCTCCATAATCTTGCTGTTCCTGGAGATGTGGACACGGGTACTGAAGCTATTACAGGATCATTCCGACTCTCTCGACCACAGGGTGGCGCTGTATTGATCGATGCGGGAAGAAGTGTCATTGATGTGTCAGATGGCACGATCCTGTTCGAGGCGGGTCAGCATCCCTTCGATGCGTTTTATGTCTTCGGCGATACTTCTGCGCTGCAGCCAATATGCGACGCCCTGACATAGCTTTGAATCGGCCCTGAACTGAAATACGTATTCCCCCGATAGTCAACTCAGACCTGAATCATCACCTGCAAGTTTAATCCTCCTCCAGCAGCTCACATGTGTTTCGATGGAATGGGTGCTGGAGAGAGGAACTGTAATGGAAGCCTAGGCCTAGTCCTGGATAGTCAAAAGTTTCATTCTGTTTTACTCATATTGAAAGAAGGAGAACCATGTACCACAATCCATTTCGTATTACTTTGCTCTGTACTGCAATAGCCATAATCCTGGCCGCCTGCGCGGCGCCAACCACTGAGCAACAACCCATTGCCACTTTAGCGCCTGCCACCGAGGCGATTCCTACCGCAACTGAGATCGCATCGACGAACACGCTAGAGCCAACCGCCACGCAAGTCGTGCTGGGCGTTGTTACAGGCATTATCGCCTTTGGAACCGACCGCGACGGCAACAATGAAATCTATGTGATGAACGGGGATGGCAGTGGACTAACCAACCTGACCAACAACCCAGCGCTAGATGGCGCTCCGGCCTGGTCGTCAGACGGGAAAAAGATCGCCTTTGGAACCGATCGCGACGGCAACAATGAAATCTACGTAATGAACGCGGATGGCAGCGCCCAAACCAACTTGACCAACAACCCAGCGGACGAAGGGGACCCGGATTGGTCACCCGACGGGACACAGCTCGTCTTCAGTTCTAGCCGCGATGGCAACAATGAAATCTACGTGATGAACGGGGATGGCAGTGGACTAACCAACCTGACCAACAACCCAGCGAACGACATATTCGCTACGTGGTCGGCGGATGGGACACAAATTGGCTTCACCACGAGCCGTGCTGGCAACGACGAAATCTACCTGATGAATGCCGATGGCAGCAACCAGACCCGCCTCACCAATGATCCCGGGGATGATGCTTACCCCCGCTGGTCACAAGATGGCAAGAAAATCCTTTTCTTTTCCGGCCACGGCGATGGCAACTACGAAATCTACCTGATGAACTCTGATGGCAGCAATCGGACTCCCCTGACCAACAGCCCGGCCCCTAATGACAATAATTCGGATGCCCACTGGTCGC
>DAINRK010000764.1:321-2005 GCA_036741855.1 Anaerolineales bacterium | reverse complement strand
CAGGAACGCCTGGATTGTTTTCGACAGAACGCAGCGCGGCTCTGTCCATGATCTCTGCGGCCCGCGCACCTGACTCCTTGATCGGTGGGATCGCTGACGCGGCGTCCTGTAGATTTTTGAAATAGAGTTGTCCCGTGTAACGACGCGGGTAATCAGGCAGCGTGTGAAGTACAGCCTCAGCAATGAATCCCAGCGTACCTTCGGAACCGATCATGATATGCGTTAGGATATCAAGCGGCGTATCGAAATCGAGGAATGCATTGAGGAGATAGCCGTTGGTGTTTTTCATCTGGTAACGGCGATGGATGCGCTCGGCGAGAGTTTCTGTGTCTGAACCGCCAAGCACGCGAAGAACGCCAAGATTCATTTTTTCTTCGCGCACTTCGCGGTGAGTCGCTTCTGAGCTGGCAAGGATACGCCTTTTTAATTCAAGTAGACCTTTTGCAATATGTGGTTGTTCGTTCTCGAAGATTTGACCTGCATCTGGCGAGGAGGTGTCAATGACAAATCCATTGGGAAAGAGGATCGTCATCGAATGAATTGTGTGATAGGAATTTTCGATCACCCCACAGCACATCCCACTCGAATTGTTCGAAAGGATTCCACCCATCATGCAGGCATCAATCGAGGCGGGGTCGGGTCCGATGCGGCGACCATAGCCTTTGAGCACGTTGTTGATGAACCCGCCGACGATGCCCGGCTGGAAGCGAATCAATTTGCCATTATCTTCTACGTTGTACTTTCCCCAATGCTTGGAGATGTCCACCAGAATCCCATCCGTCACCGCTTGACCGGAGAGACTGGTCCCTGCCGCGCGGAATGTCATGGGGATATTATTTTGTTGCGTAAATTTGAAGAGGGATTGTATCTCGCCAATAGAGTTGGGCTGCACCACCGCCTGCGGCACCAGCCGAAAATACGACGCGTCATTGGCATAGGCGATGCGGTGCAGATGAGATGTCAGGACGCGGGAGGGGTGGATGATTTGGGAGAGTTGGGACTGGAAATCCATGCATTTGTCTCCTCGCTGATTTTACATTCTTTCAGGGAGGAGACAAGCCGATGCTTTATTTCGCTATTGTGGTTGGAAAGCCAAAGAGGGTTGGCAATGACGGATCAATGAAGCTGATGATTTGAGATAGTTTATCTCCACTTAATGTAATCGCAATAAGTCCAAAGGCCTGATATTCATGCTTCTCATCGCGTTGATAAATGGCAAAGGCAGGTGAGCCATTTGCGCGGGTCGGTAATAGTTTCCAGCGATTGAGGGCTTTTCCAGGGAACATTGCATCATCTGCGAAGATTGTCGCTGCCGAGAACGTACCAATCGCCTTCTGACCTTGATACCATGAAGGCGAGGGAGGCATGGCAAAAGCAGCATCCGCTTTGAGCAACGCAACCAGACCATCTACATCCGCGTTCTCCCAGGCTTGTACAAAATGATCGAGTAGCCACTGAGTCCGTTCGTCAGTTGATGACATCCTTGAATCCTCCACCTCTCCTCGAGGATAGCGTTGCGAAAGTGAAGTCCGCGCGCGGTGCAGCGCGCTGTTGACGGATGAAACGGTCAGCTCGAGTACATCTGCTGTTTCAATGGCGGAAAAGTCGAGCACATCTCTCAAGATCAGTACCGCGCGTTGACGCGGCGGCACGAGCGGCTCGCACTGGAGGCGCTGACCGACCC
>DAINRK010000764.1:0-311 GCA_036741855.1 Anaerolineales bacterium | reverse complement strand
CCAGGAAATCTCTTGCGTGGGTGGCAGGATTGGGGTCTTTGGATCAGAAGCGGAAAGTTTTTCAAAAGGCAGCAGGCGTCGGCTTTTTTGTTGATCGAGAAAATCCAAACAGGAATTTGTGGCGATCTTGTAAAGCCAGGACCGAAACGAGGCGCGACTTTCAAACGTGTCGAGCCGTTTCCATGCCTTGAGCATGGTTTCCTGCACCATGTCTTCAGCCTCGTGCAGGGAACCAAGAATGCGATAACAGTGGACCTGCAGCTCGCGGCGATAGGGTTCGGTTAGTCCGCTAAATTGACCTTCATCGCCTC
>DAINRK010000763.1:0-2011 GCA_036741855.1 Anaerolineales bacterium | reverse complement strand
CAATTTGACATCAAACGTACTACAAAGATTATGCTCAAACATTACGGGCGTCTCACAGAAAACACCAGGCCCCTCAAGCGCAGACTCGATGAACGTTTGATATCCATCCTGAGAGATTCTCTTAAGTGAAACACAACCAGCGCGTTGGCAAGTGGGGCGAAGATGCAGCCGCCGAATATCTTGTCCAACAAGGACTTGAAATCCTCGCACGCAACGCGCGAACGCCTTATGGGGAAATCGATATTGTAGCCAAACAAGGCGATGTGACTATCTTTGTCGAAGTAAAGACCCTTCGGTCAAGCCAGAACTTCTTCCCGGAACATAACGTCACTGTGCGAAAGCGCGAACATATGATCGCTGCGGCAGAATATTATGCCTCAGAACAGGAAATCGACCATTGGCAGATCGATGTGCTTTCGATTGAGGGAAAGCCATCATCAACGCCGAAGATCACACATTTTGAGAATGCAATCTCCTAATCAACAAGACCTAGCAGGTCTTGAGAGATCTGCCCGGTCTGAGCTTGTCGTAATTGTCGGACCCACTGCTGTCGGCAAAACTGAAATCGCCATTCAACTTGCGGAACGACTCAACGGTGAGATCGTCTCTGCAGATTCACGACTCTTTTATCGCGGTATGAACATCGGCACCGCCAAACCCACCCGTGAGGAACAAACGCGAGTTCCTCATCATTTGATTGATATTGCAAACCCTGATGAGATTTTGAGTCTGGCTATTTTTCAACGGAAAGCGCGCGAAGCAATTGCTGCTATTCTTATGCACAATAAATTGCCATTCCTCGTTGGAGGGACGGGACAGTATGTTCGTGCTGTCACTGAGGGCTGGAGTCCACCGGAGGTGATACCTGATGAACATTTGAGAAATGAATTAGAAAAAGAAAGAGCCGAGCATGGTATTTATTGGCTACACGACAAACTTAAAAGCCTTGACCCAGTGGCTGCAGAAAATATCGATGCACGCAATTATCGAAGAACGATCCGTGCTTTGGAAGTGATTCTGACAACAGGAAGAAAATTTTCTGAGCAACGCGGTCAGAATAAGTCTCCATATCATCTCATCATGATTGGTTTGACGCGTCCACGTATTGAGTTATATGCACGGGTCGATAAAAGAATTGATGCAATGTTTGCAAGCGGATTCATAGATGAAGTAAAAAATTTATTGGCGAAAGGTTACTCCCCCTCCCTACCCACAATGTCCGCGATTGGGTATCGTGAATGTATCAGGGTAGTCAAAGGCGAGTTAAGCGAGGAGCAGGCAAAAGTCGAGGTCAGACGGGCAACAAGAATCTTTGTCCGCAGGCAGGCGAATTGGTTCAAAGAATCTGATCCGAAGATAAAGTGGTTTAGAGTTGAGCCCGCGGTAACAGAAGATATTCAGGAATTCATACAACAGAAAATTGGAAGTTCTTAGGATTGCAGCAGGAGAGTAACCTTCACTTAGTTGACTTTTGATTTTCCATTGAATATACTTCAACAAATCCGCGAAGAGGAGACGTCATGAACGAAAAACCGTGGCTGGCTCATTACGATAAAGGGGTTCCCCATGTCGTTGAAATTCCCAACGAGCCGTTGTTCCATTTCCTCGAGGAATCGGCACGCAAATATCCCGACCGCGCCTGCACGATCTTCAAAGGCGCGGTCATTACTTATAAGCAGATGAACGATCTCACTGATCGTGTTGCCGCCGCACTTGTTGACATGGGCGTGAAACAGGGCGACCGGGTGGGCATATTCATGCCAAACACGCCACAGTTCGTTATGGCATATTATGGAATTCTCAAAGCGGGTGGTGCCGTAGTGGCGACTAATCCGCTTTACACGCCTCCCGAAATCGAACATCAGGCAAGCGATGCAGGCATCGAAGTGATGTTCGTGATGACCAATTTTTATAAAACCATCAAGAAAGCCCAGCCGAAAACAAAGATCAAGAAATTGATCGTAACAAACTTGAAGGAAACGTTGCCTCCACTCATGCGGATTTTGTTCAC
>DAINRK010000762.1:0-2021 GCA_036741855.1 Anaerolineales bacterium | reverse complement strand
CTCCAGGCCGATAATCTGGCATATGCCGTGGCGCGTGAGCGTGGACGTGGAAAAGTGCTTGCGTTCGCTCACAGCAGCCACTTGAAGCGTGGGACAGCAGAGTGGCAGCTTGGCCCCGAGACTGTTACGTGGTGGACTGCCGGGTCACAGCTCCATGAAATGTTCGGCGAGCGCTATGCCGTAATCGGTACCGGTATTGGTGTTTCAGAAGATAATGGCATCCGGGAGCCCGAAGCTGGTACGCTTGAAGCACGTCTCATTGCTACAGAGGGGCCGATACGATTCATCCCAACTTATAAAGGGAAAGGGCTTCCTGCCTCTGAACTCGCGACGCTTCCTACTCGTACACGGAGCCAACTGAATCCAACTTATTTTGCGCTCACCCAGGAGAGCTTCACTGATTTCGACTGGCTGGCGTTCCTGGATTCAGCCGTGTACAACCGCGGCGGTACGCCACTGCAGGCATGGGAAGACAGTCCTAACTGAGTAATCATCAGAAAACTTAGACCAATGAATATGCTTTCCCACTTAGAATATTTCGCGCGCTTCGTCTACGGGACTGAGGATCACAGTCCCTCCGCTCAGCGCGAAGAGGGGTTACGAAGCTGGAACTGAGTTGACTTTCTCTATTGTCCTGCAAAATGAACATAGATCAGGCGCGGATGTAGGCTGTCCACACTTGGCGCAGGGATGCAGATGCGCTTGTTGCGTGCTTGGTTCGATGAACAAGTTACCGCTCTTACGTGCTTCGAGGAAGCGCAGATAAAACGTCAGCTTTGCGCCAGGGCGGACTGTTTCAAGTTGATTCAGCAATTCCTTGTAATAAATGGATTGTGAACCTTCGGCAAATGGGCACTCTTCATAAATATATTCAATCCCCCGCGCCAAACAATAAGCTGTCATCTCACGTTCATAGAAACGGCACAGTGGTTTGACCTTGCGCGCCAACCCATCGCTGGCAGGCAGAACGGGTCCCTGCCGCAGGAGATATTCGCTTGCCCATGAAAGCGTATTTCCAAATAACACGGCGGCTTCATCGTCGAGGTTGTGGCCCGTTGCAAGCACGTCATACTCAAGGTCCCGCGCGATGCGGTTCATCTCGTGACGTTTCGTCAATCCGCACACCGCGCATGGTTTGCCATGTCCACGAAGTGTGATCTGAGAAAGAACAGGGATGGGTTGTCCGTATTCTTTTTCAATATCCACGATGTGAAGTTTTAGATTGTGTTCTTCAGCGAACTTTTCAGTGAGCCGCTGCGATTCGTGCGAATAGTTGATCCCGCCATCAATACCGAGTCCAAGATAAAGCCCATCCGCCTGATAACCGAGTCTCACGAGAATATCCCACAGCCCAAGCGAATCTTTGCCGCCCGATACGGCGACAAGGATCTTCTCACCGCGGGTGAACATATCATATTTTTTGATAAAACGCTCAGTCTGCTCAGGCACCCATTCGAGATAGTGCTCTTTGCATAACGCCAGTTTATGCTGGCGCATGTTGACTGAGGCCTTCTCACCACATTTCCGACATTTCATATTATCTATATGTCATTGCAAGGAGCGTACGTTGCGACGAAGCAATCTCCTCATCAACTAGGAGACTGCTTCGGGCTGGGTCTCGATATGCCTTCGCCACAAACGCTCAGGCTACTCGACCATCAGCCCTCGCAGTGACATTAGCCTCCTGAAATCACCGCGATCAACTTGACCACTTCTCCATCCTTCAAAATTTCATCCTCCAATATCATTTCCCCGGCACGCGTGGCGATCACAGACTCGGGCAGAATTTCACTTTTTTGCAGTGCAGAGAGCAATGTCATGCCCGGCTTTACCTCATACGCTTTATCACGCAAAATCAGCTTAACCACACTTCGTCCTCCTGAGTCATTCTACCATAGCGATAACATCAAATGTCTTGACATCCATGCTGCAAACCTTTACGATTCACCAATGCGTATTGGAATGATGGCAGACACGTACAAGCCCTATATCAGCGGTGTTACAAATTACATTGACTTAAA
>DAINRK010000761.1:0-2046 GCA_036741855.1 Anaerolineales bacterium | reverse complement strand
GTCTGGTCCTCTTAGCATAGCCACCGCCAGCGCAATACCTGCCAGTTCGAGGACGATATTTGCAATACGCAAGCCCGTGTTCCACCACCCACGGCGCACCAGAAATATGTTGAGACCTAGTTGTAGCAGGATCAAAATATTGAGCCAGGGCAGGTAACTGAAGAAGGCGTCGGTAAGTATCGGAGAAATGAACACCCAGTCATTCTCGTTGAAGAAACCAATGCCAATAACACCAGGGTACAGGTTGAAGATGACCAGGAACAAAACGAGAAAGAACGTTTCGAAAATCTGTTCACCCAACTTCACGCGGTCAGGGTCGGGTTCTCTGGCAAGTTCAGCTGGGTCCCATTTCTCTTCTTCTTCAAATTCCTTGGCAGGCAGCACTCTTTCAAGGATGGCAAATACCAGTACGATGTTTCCAAAAGCTGTGATCAACCCGCCAAACAATTCCAGGGCAGATTTTCCGACCGTTTTCAAAAATTCGGGACCCGTCAAAGTTGATTTCGCGAGCCCAAGCCCAAGCCCCGCGAGGGCAAGTCCAAACAAGACAATCACCACAATACGTGTCACTAACTCGAAGGTCGGATATACCCTTGGGCCGATAAGATAACGCGGTCCAGTATAAGATTCGGCTACATCGCGCGGCGCACCATATTCCTTGAGCAGCTCGATTACTTCCGCCTCGCCGATTTGATCCTTCGATACGGCTTCGCCACTCAGGACAGCGCCGTTAGCCTGCTTCCGTTCCTCAAGCATATCCTCCAGCGTCGAGCGGATCTCGGCTTCGATGTCCGCGCGTTGTTTTCGGGGAAGATGTTTGCCAACTTCGGCAATGTATTTATCAATTAGACTCATTTCTTTCTCCTTATTTACGATAACATTTGTTTCATAGTCTCAGCCATGAGAGACCATTCACGTTTAAGTTTGGTCAGCACAGCCTTGCCCTGTGTGCTGATGACGTAATAACGGCGCGGACGGGCTTCATCCACAATGCGCCAATCCGATTGCAGCAATCCTTGTGACTCCAATCTGCGGAGCAGGGGATAGAGCGTGCTCTGATCTACCTCCAGTCCCTTATCCGACAGTGCCTTGAGCAGGGAATAACCGTATTGTTCTTTGGTCAACTGACTGAGCACTGCGATGGAGAGTGTGCCGCGCCGCAATTCCAACAACATATTTTGTACGAGTTCATCATTTTCCATTTGTCACCTATGGTCACATGATACTGTATATCATACAGTATGTCAAGAGTAAAAGTATCGGGTGATGTAAATAAAACATCCCGAAATAATTTTCGGGATGTCTAACATTTGCTCCCTGCGTCCTCCGCAAGGGTTTACTTGAAGAATGCCGCCGAGGAAGGCGGCTCGAGCCTATTTCCCCAACATCGGCATTTTGATCCCATGACGTTTCGCGGCTTCGATTGCCTCTTCATACCCCGCGTCGGCATGTCGAACGACGCCCATGCCTGGATCTGTTGTCAGGACGCGCTCTAGCCTCCGAGCCGCTTCGGGAGTTCCATCCGCAACGATGACTTGTCCCGCGTGCTGGCTGTATCCCATTCCCACACCACCTCCATGATGGAACGAGACCCATGTCGCGCCGCCCACTGCGTTGATCAGCGCGTTGAGGATCGCCCAATCTGAAATTGCATCCGAACCATCTTTCATCGACTCCGTTTCGCGATTTGGCGAGGCTACTGAGCCCGAATCCAAATGATCGCGCCCAATTACAATTGGAGCTTTGACTATTCCACTTGCTACCAGTTCGTTAAACTTCAACCCAGCTTTGACGCGTTCCCCATAACCAAGCCAGCAGATGCGAGCGGGCAATCCCTGAAACGGGACTTTCTCCCGCGCCATCTTCAGCCAGCGCCTGAGATGTTCATCTTCAGGAAATAATTCCATAATAGCTTGGTCGGTTGTGTAAATATCCTCTTTATCACCGGAGAGCGCTACCCATCGAAATGGCCCTTTGCCTTCGCAGAATAATGGACGAATATAGGCGGGTACAAAACCCGGGAAGTCAAAAGCATTTTCCAATCCT
>DAINRK010000760.1:0-2047 GCA_036741855.1 Anaerolineales bacterium | reverse complement strand
TCACAAATCAATATTCACCCTGAGTGGTACAAAATATTATTGTCCATGCCAAAGGTAAAAGTTTATGAGGTAATAGGGTGCGATTAAAAGAAAACGCTCCTTAGAAAAGAGCGCGTTTTTGTAATGTGAATCAGATCAAGCCTTTTCAGCAGGAATTTGGATTTACCTTTAAGGCGTAGATGGACGCAAGGCAAGCTCAATATCCTCGCTCAGGTCCGGAAAAAATTGAAGGGGCAGCTTGATGGGAGTAAGCGTCTCTCCCGTGTCAATCTGGTCAACGGGAATGTAATACAACTGAATAACACTGTCTGCGCCGCGACGTACATCCTGAAAAACAAAAAGAATATGGGTCCCGTCCTGGCTGAAGACTGCGCTGCCATAACAGCAAACGCCATCCACCGGGTTGATCTTGGTAGCGGTCCCTGTGGACATATCATAAAGATACAGTTCCCCATAGGCATCATTGCGCTTTAAGCTGTTGAACAGGAAGCGCTGGTCACCATCCCAGTCATACGATGGCAGGATGGGAAATCTTTCGTAACCTTCGGGGAGAAAATGTTTGGCCGGGAATTCATCTGTGATCAACGGGTCAACGGCCTGACAGCGTTGTATGTCTACATCCAGCACACGGATAGTATCCCCAACGCGTTGATTGACCACGCTCTTATACAGAACTGTCAATTCCTGCCCGTCTCTGGACCATTGGGCGCCTTTCACGGCGACCGCAGCGTAATCGAGGCACAGATCCTTTGAGTTTTGGAGTTCAAAGGCCGAAGTGACATTGGAAATTACCTGAAGATCAAACGGAAGAACCAACAGACGGCGCGCAATACTTATGGCAACCATTTGTCCGTCCGGCGATACTCGAAAGCCGTCAAAGTGCTCATCGTTGAAACAGGTAATTTCCTCTGAATTGATCCGGGCGGCTTCGAGATTAATTTTGTAAATGCAGTTCCTTTCACCGTAGAGGAGCTCTGTCCCACCCGGAAGCCATTGCAAATCGAACTTGGGCAGGTCAGTATTGGTCAACTGTTTGTAGCCGTTGCCATCCAAATCCATCACATAAATATCCTTGTTGGCAGTGAGTGCAATCTTATTTGCACCGCCGATGCCAGGTACTGAAATCGTTGGTATCACTTCAGTGGGTGCCTGCGTAATCGTTGCCGCGGGCGCGAGCAGTTCGGTCGGTGCACCTGTCGGGGTGAAAGACGTAACTGTAGCGGTGGCAACTTCCGGGGTCGCATTGAGCGCGGCTGTGATTCGAGGAACGCCCCAAAGCGCGGCGAGTGCCAGTATGATGAATCCACCAAACATCCAGGAACGTGAGATCGCTGTGCGTTTGCGCGTGCTAGTCGAAGGCGGCACTGTCAGCGCTGCTACATTGGTCTGGACGGCTGATGGAACGGGCACAGCCAGATTCGAGTCCCCCGTTAGCGTTGCAGAGAAGGCATTCGCAAATTCAGCACCAGAGCCATATCGTTGCTCACGATTTTTTGCCATGACTTTTTCGATCACGTTCTCGATCGTGTCCGGCAGATTCGGGTTGACCTTCAAAATATGTGGGACCGGGTCAGAGGCATGTTTGAAAGCCATGCCCAACGGCGTGGTAGCCTCGTAAGGTGTTTTGCCGCTCAACATCTCAAACAGGATAACACCCAGCGAATAAATATCACTGCGCCCATCCACAGCTTCGCCCTGCGCCTGTTCAGGACTCATATACGTAGGCGTGCCGATGATGCCTGAATTCGTCAGTTTGATGGAGGCCTGTGAGAGTTTGGCAATGCCAAAATCGGAAATGTATGGATTGTCGTATTCATCGAAAAGGATATTGCCCGGTTTCAAATCGCGGTGGATGACCCCCTTGCCGTGGGCATAATCGAGCGCGGCGGCGAGGCGCTGGAGGATGTGGCCGATCTCGGCAAGTGAAAGCGTTCCTGTCTGGATGCGCTCGATGAGCGAACCGCCCGCCATGTAACGCATCACAAAGAACAACTGATCGCGGTCCCGCCCCACGGCGGTCACCGCCGTGGCGGAGCAACGCATCGAG
>DAINRK010000759.1:0-2050 GCA_036741855.1 Anaerolineales bacterium | reverse complement strand
CATCTGAATAGCTGAAATTATTATTTCGATTTGGATCTCTGCCTAATTTGGGATCATCATGTTCTGGAGCGAGAACCAAGGGCGCACCGCTGCGCCATCTGCCAACCATCTTGGCGGCTATCAACTCTTCTTCTTCAGGTGAAGAAGTTTGCTCGCGCAGATATTTGCGAAACGCAGCTACTCTCATGTGGAATTTGCGAAAGGCTATGAAGGTACCGTTACGTCGTAACACCTCTGGTTCCGGACTTGTCGCAGTCTGTCCATTTTCGTCCGGATATCCCATGATAAACTCGCCGGCCTTTACAATTGCCTCATAGCCTGGGGGATCTATGCCACTTCCTTCTACTTGTGGATTGTGAAGCCCGTCTTTGAAGCCAAAGGGATTACGTCCGTCCGGGAGTTCGCTAAATTTCATTTGGTAAACAACTGAGACTTTTGGCAGGTCACTCTGAGTCTGGAGAGCTCGCTCCAAAACTACTTCCAGGTTTTGTTCGTCCTGTGAGTAAATTGCCAGCGCGACGTGCACGTCCGATGTGCCAAATGGATACTCCCAATTAGCCGGAGCATTCTCACCGATGTCATTTATAATCGATGCACGCGCTGCCATACCTTGGCGGAATTCTTCAGGAAAACTATCTAAAGATGCCTGCGGTAGCCCAAGTGCCTTGAGTCCTTGATATGTAAAAGCTATACCTACCCAGGCCGGAATACTCGGTACCCACCACTCTTCGGCTGGTGCTATGTATGGGATAATGCGGCGACACATCTCGCGTCCTTGCGCAGCCTCGTCTATCCGAAGTACAAGGTATTCTCCTCTGTAGGGAGATGGACGCGGACGAAGAACTGTCGCCTGTATATCACTTCTGTCCAGAGTTGGAACTGCTTGATTATTATTTTGCATATTGATAATATCGACTGTTAATTGTGTTTATCCAATTGTCCTTGTCTTCAAACTGTGCTGCGATAACCATTGCTCGCGTTTTTTCCAATCCGTTGTTCATGTTGCAAATGGTGAACCGCCTCGTTGCAATGCTGCCAGACGTCCCTTCCAGCCTCCTGTACGATGCGCAACAGATACTTCATAGACCCCGCGGCGCACAGCTAGAACCGGATCATCAGACGGATCAATGCCATCTGTAAGGCGAGTAGGATCGTGCATCATCACAGGATCGCCGATCTCTTCGACTGTCGTTGTTCGAATATATTCGAGCCGACCTATGGTGACGCGAGGTCGATTGTCTGGCCACGGCGCGGTCGGATCGTCAGTCGGATCGCCATCTCCAGCAAGTTGTAGGACAAGATTTTGAACCACCGGTCCTTTTCTAAGCCGTGCTTCCAGTTCCTCAAAGAGATATGATTGTGGTTGCTTCTGCAGTTCTTCTAGCGTCTGACCAGCAATCCCTGCCTCCGGCTCCCAGTGATATCTAGCATACTGTGCTTCATCCTATGCATTAACAAACCGAAATGCGTGAAGCGCATGAAAAGCAGTCTGTGCAAGACTGACTGGGGCTGGCACGGCCTTAGCTTTCTGTATTACATTTGCAGTCCATGGATGAGTCGCCAGGAATTGCTTGACTTTATTCTCGTCAGGTTTGCCAGTAGATGGGTCGGGCTTAACAGCCTTTAGAAAATCAAGGGTCTCATCGGGGGTACGCGCAGGAAAGAGTGGCACGGTTAAAGCGATTAGATCGGTTACTGTGCCATCTGGGAGATAGAACTTTACAGCCATGGAAGGAGTTGTTGCCGGTCCCCAAGGATTACCAGATCCGCTGTGTCCATGGCGTATAGTTGCCGGGACGGGCTGACCTTGTAGATGTACTGCGCGGCTCAACTTTTTTGCCTCTGGCGTGGCTTTGAATATGGCGAAGTAATAACGACCCTGGGCATGTACTCCGCGGTAACCTGGGTGAAATCCTTGAAAATCCTCGTGGATCATTTCAACCAACTCCGAAGCCAAACGATATTGGCTAGTAGTCATTTTCTTGTGCTTCTGTGATTCTGCAGTTGTATTATCACTTCGCCGCCTCGTCAAGCAGGTTGTTTAATGCGT
>DAINRK010000758.1:0-2051 GCA_036741855.1 Anaerolineales bacterium | reverse complement strand
TCCTATGCATGAGCCGCTAGCGGAAGTAACTAAAGAAGTTCGTCGTCTGCGCACCCGAGACCTGATGCCGGTACCCGATCCAGCGGATGCGTTATTTTTTATATTCCAGAATGTCTCCAGGCTGACAATCTAAAGCTCTACAAATTGCATCCAAAGTTGATAAACGAATCGCTTTTGCCTTGCCGTTTTTCAAGACGGAAGTGTTAGCCATCGTGATGCCGACTTTCTCGGCAAGCTCGGTAACGCTCATCTTCCGCTTTGCCAACATAACGTCGATGTTAATAATGATTGCCATGACATTTATACCGTTAAGTCGTTCTCGGATTTTATATCCACAGCATTTTGCAAAATCCGTTCAAACATGGCTGCTGCGGTGGCAATCACGATCGAGCCGAAGGTGATGAGGACGCCCATAAAAACCCCGCCTGCAGCATCATCACTACCATGGTTCAACATGATGATAATTTCTTCTACCACAACAAAACCAATAATGGCTAGCGCGCAATATTTTATAGTCCGCAGAGCTTTTACGGCCGCTGGCGAGAATATCATATTTTGTCCGGCATATCCCAACACCTTGAACGCCTGATAGAGTGCCAAGAAAAAAGGAATGGACCCTATGTACACAAGCACCAGAAATGGATCTTTGAAGTATATTTCAAAGTTCGTGGCATGAGCATTCCTGCCCTCGATGCGAGGTTCCCAAAGCAGGAGAGCAAGAGCGCCAATGCCGATGAGCACAATTACTATCTGAAGAAATATTGTTGAGCTTCGCTTCATAAATAACACCTCACTCAGTTTTAGATAATCATATCCTAACAGGTAATTTATCGCTTGTCAATATATTATTATCGTTTTACAAGCAAATTATGCTATCATAGCGATCGGATGTATAGGCATCGTGGGATTAAATCCGATGTTTTGCCTGGATATGAATTTCCAAAGTTTTCAGAAGGTGATGTCAGCCAGCAAACACTCCCCAACAAATCGTTTTCAGAATGGAGACTTCGGTTCTTTCGTGGTAAATGATCGCTTGCCATCCTGCCAAGGTACACTGGAAGGCTGAGATTTGGCGCGCTATTTGGAAATTGTTCTGAGCTTTGGTAATTTTCCGATTCGCAGCCCTCTTATCCCCAGCCGCCAGTAACGGAAGCCATTACTTTTTCAACAGGCTGCGACATTGTGCGAAGTATCTTCTATCTCTTCCCCTTTCTTCTCCCAATCTCACTAGCTTATCATCCAAACACATTCACCTATGACAATTTGCTTATTTTGTTTGCATAAATAACTCTGGCATTTCTTGATTTGAGAAATAGATCTCCTACTTGAAAATACCTATAATTTTAGTTCTTCAATATCGGTGGGCAAATAATCTAAAGCTTGTGCAAAGTTCCAAGTCGGGTGGAGCGTATTGTTATGCTCCATTATGTAGATGGAACGTTTTGTAAGGCATGCATCAATAACTTGTCGGAGGCTTCCATGCATGCATTCACGTAAGACTGAGTCATGATCTCGCTTGGCAATATAGCAATTGCTTTTTGATTGAAAGACGCGCCTGAAGCCGATTCAATGTCCGTTGAGAACAGGAGCGGCACAATCCGGCGCGCATAGGTATCAGGACTAATCGTAAGGAGACCTATCATCCCTTCCATGATCCTATGCCGCACATTTTCTTGACCCCCTGACAGGTTGCTTCGAATGTTGGTCTTGATAAGACCCGGATTCAATCCATAAAAGTTAATGTCTGGATATTGATGAGCGCTATAAAGTACTAAGGCTTCGTTACCCGAAACGGTGTTCGAATGCGTTGGCATAGGCGAGTAAGTCTTCTCGGAGTTGAGATCCTCGATATTTCCAGTCTGGTTTGTTCCAGGCATGCCCATCACAAAAACCCTTGGCTTGCTTATGGGATTCATGCGCCTCTTACCAAGACGCGGACCAATTTCGCGGATAATTGCCAGACGACTAAGATAGCTTACGGCCAGATCCCGCTCGATGCCCTCCGAAGTTTCTTCACGACTGGCACCGGCGATAATACCGGTGGTAAATAC
>DAINRK010000757.1:0-2055 GCA_036741855.1 Anaerolineales bacterium | reverse complement strand
AGTTTCAGACAGTATTCAATCAAATCGTGAAGCGCAGCAAGCCACGGGGCGCGGTCTGAATCGGTGAGCGGAATTCCGTTCTCCATTTTGGCGATATTTTCCTGTGGATGAAAATCATCTGCGTCGTAAAAATCCCAGCCGATCTTTGTGGCAATGGCTTTGCCAATTGTGGTCTTTCCGCTTCCAGAGACTCCCATAAGGATAAAAAAACGTGTATCACTCATCCAACAATTATATTGAATATACGAAAAAGAGGTATATATTCAAGAAACCCCTAACCTTTATGGGAACTTCCCCCATTGAATTAATTTCAACTCGGAACTACATTGATAGCAGACTATTTCACATAGTCAGACATGCAGAAAAGAGCAAACGAAAGGAGTTAAACATGGACCTCTTACAATGGGCCCTAATAGCCTTCGTGATCGCTGCCATTGCAGGTCTGTTCGGCTTTACCGGCGTGGCACAAGGGGCGGCTTCCGTAGGAAGAACCCTGTTCGGTCTATTCCTCGTAGTTGCCGCGGTGCTGCTAGTGCTGGCTCTCCTGGGCGTTAGCATCTTGACCTAACCTCAAATTTGAAAGCGCGGGGATATGTGTGTACGGGCTAAAGAAGCCGAGGTATTCATGAATACCTCGGCTTCAATGCAATTAACATGATGAAAAAATGTTTATCGCCAGTTCGTGATTGAGCGAGATTACCTCAGACGATCTGCGATACCCAAATCAATTTGCACATCCACTGCGGGAGAACGCAGCTGCGCGTCCATGCCACCATCTACTATGATGCGCTGTCCCGTCATATACGCGGCCTCATCTGATGCCAGAAAGGCTGCAGCAGAAGCAATATCGGATGGCGAACCCGGACGTCCAAGCGGAATTGTGCGGGCCGCGGCTTCAGGGCCGGTTGCACCGCCCAGAGCGTTATCCACCGTTATATTGCCAGGCACCACCGCATTGACTCGAATCTTCCACGGAGCCAGATCCACTGCCATGGCGCGGGTTGCAGCTTCGATGCCTCCCTTGGTCGTATCGTATGCCATGAGATGGCGATGCGCACGGCTCCCTCCGCCGGAACTCATGTTGATTATGACCCCTCCCTCAGCCTTGCCTACCATGACTTGCTTGGCCATAATCCGCGCGGCCTGTTGACTGCAATAAAACATACCGGTCAGGTTAATGTCCAATGCGCGCAACCAGGCCTTTGCTGATAGTTCAAGAAAGTTACTGTTGGAGTCCGGATGATGCACGAGCGCGGCGTTATTGACCAGAATATCGAGCCTGCCAAATCTTTCAAGTGTCGTATTGAACAGTCCCTCGACCTGCCCGGAATTTGAGACATCGCACAGGACATACATAGCTTCTGTGCCTATTGCCGTAATCTCTCGTAGCAGCAACTTTGATTTCTCCTCGTTTACATCGGCGATCACCACCGTCGCACCCTCCTGTGCAAAACGTGTGGCAATCGCCGCGCCAATCCCTTGCGCACCTCCGGTGATCACGGCAATTTTGTTTTGTAGTTTCATCAGTTAATCCTTCTCCTCAATTAATCTTTTCTTTCAAGATTGATCAAATTCTAAAAACTCACTAACCACCTGGCAGTTTGTTTCAAAAGCGATCCGTTGGTCGAGTAAGCGGTGCAGTTCCGCTGTATCGAGACCAAACGTACCATGCTCACAAAAGATTTGCTGAAAAGTTGTGGTCTCGATACGGCCCTCGGCTTACACTCGGGACCACTCGACCACCGAAACTCGCTAGAAATCTAAAACTTCCAAGTAACTAGAAAACTATTCTCCGCAATTTGCGCAATCCGCAGGCACATTAAATCTGTCCCGAAGCCTGCCATTGACCAAGCATGTTCTGATAGCCTGGGTCGTTGTATCGGCTGATGAGAAATGCAGAAGCATAGGAAGGCAGTTCGTGTTGAAGAATGTGATGCGACAGCAAGTCTGAAGCGCCACACGAGACCTGCATTCCGAATCCACCAAACCCGCCGATGATAAAAGCACCATCGACAGTCAACGGTCCAATCAAGGGTCGGTTTTCAGGGGTACGGG
>DAINRK010000756.1:0-2055 GCA_036741855.1 Anaerolineales bacterium | reverse complement strand
CTTCATAGGAATGCGCGTTTTGAGGTCTCCATCCGCAACCTGGCGCGCGGCATAAATCACATCTGCCAATGGGTTGATGAATCGGCGCACCAGCAGGATCGCTACGATCACGAGAAACACCCCAAGAATAAAAGAAATGATTCCAACAGGGAAAATAATGGCGCGCACAAACCCAAACCGTTGCGACAAGGAATATGGCGTAATGACTAAATATCCCACCTGCTCACTACGCGCAGTAAGATTGATCACCACATCATCTTGTTGAATCTCATAGATAGAACCAACTACCGAAACCGAATCAGATCTTCGATCCAAGACGATACGCCGATCGTTGTCCAGCAATATTGTGCTCATCGATTCAAAATCATCTATGGAAGCAAACGCTGATTCAACGCCATCCCAACTGCCTTTGGCAAGGTAATATCCCTCAAGTGTGTTGACGAAATCGAATGGACCGGGTGCAGATGGGGAGGTCAGAAAATATCCGACGATAAATGTAAAGAACAGAAACGATAAAAACAAAACAATCACAAAGGCGCGCAGCAGGAGGAACAGCAAACGCCTGCGAATTTCACTTACGGACGATTGCATCTTGAGCCTCGAATTTGTAGCCTACACCGTGCACGGTGACGATCAAGTCATCCGGCTCCAGTTTGTGACGCAGGTTGCGAATGTGCGAATCGATGGCGCGCTCGTAACTTTCGAACGCAACCCCATGCGCAGCAGTCAGCAATTGATTTCGCGAAAAAATGCGCCCCGGCTGACTCATCAGCGTTGCCATAATCTCAAATTCTGTCGGAGTCAATTGAACCGCCCGCTTCTCAATCTGGACCTGATAATGGGCTCTGTCCAACGAAATGCTCCCGACCCGTATCACTTCGGCCGTCGAATCGCCACTGACGCGGCGCAGTACAACCCGTACACGCGCCACCAATTCACGTGGGCTGAATGGTTTGGTCATGTAATCATCCGCGCCGATTTCGAGACCGATGAGTTTGTCGGTCTCCTCCACACGCGCTGTAAGCATGATAATGGGCACATTGCTCTCGCGCCGAATCGTACGGCAGACATCCAACCCATCCATTTCAGGGAGCATGAGATCGAGCACGATCAAATCAGGCCTTTCACGACGAAACGCGGACAGCCCCTGTGCGCCATCTTTCGCTGTGAACACATCGTACCCAGAGGCTTTGAGATAGTCGCGGCAAATCTCCAGGATCTCGGGTTCATCGTCAATAAGCAGAATTTTCTTGGGCATAAGACCTTTTTTACCACGAAGGGCACAAAGTACACAAAGGGAAAAAGGCCGGTTCCCTTAAGGCTTTAAGCCTTCGTGAACCCGCACGTTTATCTCCAGTTTTTGTGAAACGTGCAGGGTGACTTTGGTGTCCTTCCTGGTGAAATCCTTTACTCATACCGTAGAGCGACCATCGGGTGCAGGTTCGCGGCGCGGAAGGCGGGATAGATTCCGAAAAACATACCGATTGCCAAGGAGAAGGTAAACGCCAGCACGATGGAGTTCGCGGTGATAACTGCTGTGATCAGTCCTGTCCATGTAAACACCGATGCAATCCCCATGCCAAACAGAATTCCGATGATTCCGCCTAAAACGCTGAGTGTCACTGTCTCGATCAGGAATTGAATGAGAATCTGCTTCCGTGTCGCGCCAACTGCTTTTCGCAAGCCAATTTCCTTCGTCCGCTCCGTCACGGAAACCAGCATGATGTTCATGATCCCGATGCCTCCTACGAGAAGTGAAACTCCTGCAATAGCGCCCAGGAATATCGTCAGAGTTTGAGTTACAGAGCTCAACGTTTCCAATAAGTCGGCTTGGCTTTGGACATTAAAATCCGATTCGTCAGACACGCCAAGTTTATGGGAACGACGAAGCATATACTCAATTTGCGCTGAGACGGTATCCATCTTTTCCGTGGTGGTCACAGAGAGCAAAATATTATTGACAGTCTTTTTCCCGTTGAAGGTCGCGGTTGACCCAAACAATTTGCCGTAACCTGTGTCCAACGGAATAATGACGACATCATCAGTAGAGCCAAA
>DAINRK010000755.1:935-2067 GCA_036741855.1 Anaerolineales bacterium | reverse complement strand
TCCAAGTTGCACGTTCCCAAGAAGTACAATCGTCATAATGTGGAAGTAAGGCAGATTCTGTTGTTGGAACAATTCCAGGGCGTCCCTTAACAAAGGTTGCGCAGTACTATCACGACCCATGCTGATATAGGCGATGCCGTTGATCATAAGCAGAAGGGGCATCATTTGTTCGTCTTTTAGTTGTTGCGCGATGGTCAGACTATCCTCTATTTGTACCAGACCGTTTTCTTGATCGCCCTGCCACACGGCCAAAAGTCCGCTAGATGCAAGGGCCATCGCGTGTGACTTCGAGCCTTCCTGAAGGAACACGGATGCTAATATCTGTTTCGTCCACAGGCGGCCCTCACTAAAATAACCACGGCCGTACCAAAACCACTGCAGTATCCAGACAAGCCGTGCTCCGAGTTCGATGTCCTTTGGAGTTGCTACGCACCAGGTTAAGGTGGCTCGAATGTTATCGAGCTCCCGCTGAAGGTGAAGGGCATTTGCAGAGCTTATTCCGTAACTGGCTTGTTTGAGGATGAGATCCCCATAATATTGAGCGTGTCTTCCTCGCAGCGCTTCCATTTCGCCGCTCTCGGCGAGGCGTTCGAGGTCGTAGGCGCGGATTGTTTCCAACATGCGGTAGCGTGGCTCTTGGCCTTGCTCGCGCTCCGCCCAGATGAGAGATTTGTTCACCAACTGAGTCATCAAGTCTAATACAGCATCAGATTCAACAGGCTCGCCCACACACACTACTTGCGCAGCCTCCAACGTCCATCCGCCTGCAAATACGGAGAGTCTTCGCAAAAGAATCTGTTCCAGATTACGGAGTAAGTGCCAGCTCCAATCAATGCAGGCTTGCAGGGTTTGATGTTTCGGCAACGCAGTGCGGCTTCCTCCTTTCAGGAGGTGGAAACATTGATCAAGTTGTGCTGCAATTTCTTCAGCAGAAAACGTCTGTACGCGCACCGCCGCTAACTCAATCGCCAGGGGAATGCCGTCGAGACGGGAACAGATTTGGGTGACGGAGAAAGCGTTGTCTTTTGTCAGAGCAAAATCCATTTGAACGAGTTGGGCGCGCTCCTGGAAGAGTCGGATCGATTCGTAAGTATTCAATTTTTTAATCAGGGAGATTTGTTGAAGTTCAGGA
>DAINRK010000755.1:0-925 GCA_036741855.1 Anaerolineales bacterium | reverse complement strand
GTGTTGTACTTGTTCAGTTGTTGGCAATTCACCAACAAGCATCAGGTAAAATAATCCTTCCGGTAAAGGCTCGTTTCCACCATCGGCCTTGGGCAGTTTTTGTTGAAGTTCAGGAATGGTCAACGAAGGGACTTGATACCAAGCTTCGCCAATAATGCCTAATGCTTCGCGGCTGGTAGCCAGTATTTTCAAGTCTGGACAAGTCTTTAGTAATTTGTCAGCAAGTTCCGCACAGGCATCCAATAGATGTTCGCAATTGTCGAGTATCAACAAGATCGTTTTGGCTTGTAAGAAATGGATGAGCGTTTCAACAAGCGTATTGTCGTCACCTCTATGCTGGATGCCAAGCACAGTTGCGAGGCTCTGCGGAACAAGCGTGGGATCGTTGAGCGGGGCGAATTCGACCAGCCACACGCCGTCGGCGTAATGGTCAATTAATTGAATTGCAACCTGCTGAGATAAACGTGTCTTGCCAATTCCGCCCACGCCAATCAATGTGACCAGGCGATGTTCTGTGAGTCTTTGTTGAATCCGTTCGACGTCTTTTTCACGTCCAATGAAGCTGGTGAGTTGAGATGGAAGGTTATGTTTAGGACTGAGCTGAACATGGGCAATGGGTAAGTGCGTTTCGAGCAGTCCCAACTCCCCGGCGCGGATAATCGCCCGCTGTTTGTTGTTGACCCCCAGCTTGCCGTACACCTGCTGAACATACCACTTGACCGTACTAAGCGCCAAAGTCAGTTGCTGTGCAATCTCTGGTGCAGAGTAACCCTGCGCCAGCAAGACCAGGATCTCGCGTTCGCGGCGGGTCAGTGGTTCGATCAGCACTTCACCTATTTTACTTACCCGAGCGTTCATCTCTTTCTCCGGAGAATCAGAAGTGAGAGGGCTTTCATTCGGTTGGATTGCCTGTGCGACGCAAAAT
>DAINRK010000754.1:0-2081 GCA_036741855.1 Anaerolineales bacterium | reverse complement strand
TGAAAGATGTCGTGAAACCATAACTCTGGCTCAGCTGAGCCTCCTGGTGATCCCCACGGATAGATGGTCTGAGTCTTGCCACTCACCAGTCCCCAATTTAAACACCCCACGCTTTCTTTCTTAAAGATTGGCAAACATTTTTCAAATAGGCTGCCTCGAGTGCGTGCCATATACTCCGTGCATATGACAGGTCTGCCATATTCTTTTAGCAGTTTGATCTGCCTGGTCAGATCATCTTCAGGATGATAGTTGTGAAAGGTAATCACATCAGAGGTGGAAAGCTGGAAATCGTTCAATAACTTATTTTCATACCATAGTCCAACTGTAAGTGGCTGCGAGGGATTTGCCTCTCTTGCCCAGGTCATGGTGCTTTGTAATAAGGGCAATGACCTCTCATGATATTCATTGTTTCCAGGCTCATTATATAAATCCCAGATCAGGATACGTTCATCAAGAGCGAATGCACTGATCACGCCTTGAACATAATCCTCTAAAACAGACCAGTTCGATGAATCCATCAGCAGTTCCGTGCCTGGACTTCGGACCCAACCGGAATTATGAACTCCAGGAATTGGAGCCGGCTGTTTGCCTGGTTTTGGATCGTCATTCCAACAATCATCAAATAGCACAAATATGGTACGGATTTGATTACGATCTGCAATGTCCAGGAATTTGTTAATCCTCGCTTCGAACCCTGCTTTATCAGATTGCCATAATAGATTATGTAGATAAACCCTTACGATATTAAATCCGATATCGGTCGCCCATTTTAGTTCTCTTGAAATTGTCTCTGGATCAAAAGTATCTGGCTGCCACATCTCAAGCTGGTTGATCGCAGTGCTGGTGATGAAGTTGCATCCTACCAGCCAGGGTAGACCTTCGTACCATTCATTCGCTTTTTCGATTGTCCAGCGGATATTTGGCATATACCTGCTCCATTACCTGATCGGAAGTGTAGGGGCGATGATTTGAGGACTTTTGGCTCGCGCCCGCCATACGATTTGAATTGCAATTTCATTATATATTATCAATTTTGTTTATCCCCCACAATCTGAGACCGTCTTGTAAACGAAATCTCCGTTGATCTGCCAATAAATGGGTGATCTGCTGGAGAGATGACTTTTTTAAGCAAGAGTCGCCTGGACTTATAAGGGGTCGATCCTTAACAAAATAGGATGTAGGATTTGCTGCTCCGGGGGCTGCAGCCCAATTCTTTGAACGATTGCTTTCTGCAAGGCAAGTTGCTCAAATACATAAGTTCTTCACTGGCACTACCGGTAGTCAACGTCCCTTTTATCCGGAGGTAAATCATGTCGAAACAACTTGTTCGCTTTTATTCCATTTTTCTCATTCTTACTATTCTGCTCGCACAATTCGGCGTACGACCTGCGGCGGCTGACGTACTCTTCACCGTCAACAGCACTGCGGACAAAGTGGATGTTAATCCCAGCGATGGCCTGTGCGAGACCGATATCGCCGGTGAGTGTACACTGCGCGCTGCAATTCAGGAAGCCAACGCACTGGCGGGAGCGGACACGATCTCGATTCCCGAGGGAACGTATACGCTGACCATGGAAGGCGCGGGGGAGGACCTGGCCGCGACCGGAGATCTGGATATCACCGAGGACCTGACCATCACCGGCGCTGGCATGACAACGACCATCATCGATGCGAACGGTCTTGATCGGGCTTTGCATCAACTGGGTGGGTCACTCACCCTTTCCAACCTGACCATAGAGAACGGCCTGGCCAACCCGGGTGCCGGCCTGTTGGTGGATGGCGTGTCCCGGCTCGAGAATTACGGTCAGGCCACGATCAGCCAGGTAGTCTTCACGGGTAACCGGGCCACGTCCGATGCGCCCGACGGCACTGGCGGCGCAATCTACGTCACCGATTGGGGCTCGGCTACTATCAGCCAGAGCCAGTTCACCAGCAACGAGGGGTTCTTTGGCGGTGGTGCCGTGGCCAGCAGTAACAACGGCGCGGTCTTTTCCATTACCGACAGCACCTTTGATTCGAACACCTCACACTTCGGCGGTGGCGCGTTGTATCCTAATGGTGGGATCCATTCAGTTTGGAAC
>DAINRK010000753.1:0-2087 GCA_036741855.1 Anaerolineales bacterium | reverse complement strand
GCATAATTAAGTTGATTTACTCTTGAGCAGGTCTCAATGCTGGTTGTGGTTTGTCGCGCTGGGTTAAAAATTCAGCTGGAAGTTCTATAGGGGCCAATGGCTGACCATTTTCTATGTCGCTAAATTCGACGTAGTACAGCTTGACCTCGTTACTGTCAAATCTTTGAAAGACAAAAATAATATATTTTGAGTCAGGGCTCCAGCGTGCGTCCCGATAACAACAAACGCCGTCAATCGGGTTTATTTTTTCCGCGTCACGTGTATTGCTATCATAAAGATATAAATCGCCGAACCCATCATTGCGAATGGAATCATTCAATAAAAATAGATTCTCCCCATTCCAGTCAAAACTGGTGATCCGTTTGGTGCTGGCACTATCAAATTCAAAGTGTGATCCAGGTATCCTGTCAATGCGCACAGGTCCTGTCGTGTCACAGTTTGAAAGATCGACGTTCAACAGAAAAATTTGATCGGAACTTACCCTCTCAGTGTCCACAACGCGGGCTGCCAGTTGAGCGCCACTTTTTGACCAGAGCAGATCCCTGAATGCATATTGGTTGTAAAAGCAGTTTTCTCTAAGTAAAGCGAGGCTGAATCTCGTCTCCACACCCTTTAATAAATCGGGGTTAAATGGAAGAATATTCAATGTACGTTGAACGCTGATCGCCATCCATTTTCCATCCGGCGATATACGAAAGCCTTCCAGTGTTTCGTTCGCATTAAAGCAGACAAGTTCCTGTGCATTCATAGTTTCAATATCAATAATATTTGCACAGTTGCGCGAAACATAAACCAGCCTGCCGTCAGACATCCAATGCAGATTGGATTTGACCGAATTATCAGTCCTGATTTGAGTTAGATCGGTTCCATCCAAATTCATTAAATAAATCTGATTTCCCGAAACGAAAGCAATTTTATCCGCATTTCCAGGAAGGGGCACTGCCGTTACTACTTCCTCAGTTTGCACTGCTGTTGCGGTAAAGGTTAATGTAGGTGCAGGTGTAACAGTCAAGGTAGGAGGAATGGAGGTTACGCGTACTGTAGGAGTCGCAACCATCGCTGGCACAGCAGGCAACTGACGGCTTAAGACGAATGCAGTTGCGAGAGCGACCAATACACCCAGCCCCGCAATCGTAAGAGTCCTACGGCGCGAATTCGATGAGTTGTTGGGCTTATTGAGGGAATTAACTGGAGTCGCCCGATCGTCCCCAAACGCAGCGCGGCTCAATGCGCGTGACAGATCGGCCGCCGTTGCGTAACGATCTTCCTTGTCCTTTGCCATCGCGGTCCGAATTACCGTATCCAGATCGGCGGGAAGGTCCGGCCTGTCTTGCAAAATATCGGGAACAGGTTCTGTAATATGACGTACCGCCACCGACATGGGAGAATCGGCGTCATACGGTTTCTGGCTCGTCAGCATTTCGTAAATCATCACGCCCATGCCGTAAATGTCCGCACGACTATCCACCTTGGCGCCCTGTGCCTGCTCCGGGCTTACATAAGCAGGCGTACCCATCGTGCCACCCCCGGTTGCTGAAACCGCAGACTCCGTCAGTTTTGCAATGCCGAAGTCAGTGAGATATGGATGATTAGTCTCATCAAAGAGAACATTATCCGGCTTGATGTCACGGTGAACCATGCCCTTGGAATGTGCATAATCAAGGGCAGATGCAAGTCTTTCGATGATAACGGCTGTATCCTGTAATGATAACGCGCCCTTTTTGATCCAGTCCGAGAGCGAGTCGCCACCCATGTATCGCATCACAAAATATTGCCGGCCATCCTCCTCTTCACCGACATCATACACGGGAACGATAGCAGGATGCTCCAGCGAAGCGATTAATTTAAGTTCCCTCTTGAACCGCGCGCGGAAAACCAGGTTATGTACCATTTCGCGCGGGAGTACTTTAATGGCTACTTCCCTATCAAAACTAGGATCATACGCGCGGTAGACCGTTGCCATACCGCCGCGTCCCAGTTCGGATTTGATCTTATATCTTCCAACCTTATCCGGGGACATGCGCCAAGTATATCAAAATCTTAAGGTAGAAAAACGATGCAGAACGGAATTACAATGATGTAAGTCC
>DAINRK010000752.1:0-2120 GCA_036741855.1 Anaerolineales bacterium | reverse complement strand
CTCCGCACATGCGCCTACCATTTCAGCAGATGGAAGATGTTTAGCATATATCAGTAATAAACAAGTCTTCCTGTTAGACCTTGCTGACATTTCTTTACCTTCAACAACTGGAACGCCTGTGGTATTGGCAGACCTGCCTGTTGGACGTTCAATCGCTGATTTCCGGCTGGACAAACTGCAATGGAGCTCGGGGCAACCTTGAGTGTTGGTCATAGAGAATTGGCCTAATGAGTAAGCTAAAACTTCCGAAGATCTTTTGCGCTTCGGAAGTTTTGATTACAGGCATTAGGCTAAAGCACGATACAATTCTTTTTGATCATCCAAAGGAAATTTAATAATGCATCGAACCTTTCATAGAGATCGTTTTACGTGGCTGGCTTATTTGTCACTGGCTTTCTACGGTTATTTCCTCAACGTTTTGGGCCCTATCACACCGTTTCTAAAAGATGAACTGCAATTGACGTATACGGTCAGCAGTTTTCATTTCACGGCTTTTGCCCTGGGGATTATATTAATTGGCTTAGGTGGTCATCTATTGATACAACGCATCGGGCGCGGACAGTCGCTCTGGAGTGGACTCTTTGGGATGGGTTTGAGTGCGTTGCTCTTATTGATTGGCAGGAATCCAATCATAACCATCTGCGCATCTTTTCTCATGGGATGGATCGGTTCGCTTATTCTTGCGATTGTCCCTATCATGCTTTCTGATCAACATCTCGAATCCCGCGCGATCGCGATCTCGGAGGCGAATGTACTTGCATCCGGTGTAGCTACGGCCGCGCCCTTAATGGTTGGATGGTCCGTCCATTCGATCGGTGACTGGCGATGGGCATTAGGGCTCGTCGCTCTTACCCCAATCTTATTATTTTTGATCTTTGGGAAAGGCACTTCCCAACACACTACTTCCATCCCTAAAGAGCAAACTCAGTCTAGCAAGCCCCTGTCGACTCGATTCTGGGTTTACTGGATTGCCCTTGTTTTGGGCGTTTCAATAGAATTCTGCATGATCTTTTGGAGCGCGGACTATATGGAACACGTGCTGGGGATGGCTAAAGCCAATGCTGCCCAGTCCCTCAGCTTGTTCCTGGCTGCGATGATCCTGGGCCGCTTTATTGGCAGTCGCCTGGTTCATCAATATCCAACGCGCGCAGTAGTAACCATCTCCATCATAATCGCGAGTATTGGCTTTCTGCTGTTCTGGAGAACTGAAAACATTTTCATCGGATTGAGCGGACTCTTCATCACGGGCCTGGGCGTTGCGAATTTTTATCCCTTGATCCTTTCACTGGCAATCGGCGCCGCGGACGGGAACACCGTCAACGCTAGTTCACGCGCCACACTGGCATCCGGTACAGCTATTTTGACTCTTCCGCTGGTCTTAGGGCGTTTAGCGGATGCAGTTGGGATTCGATCTGCCTACAGTGTTGTTGTTCTGCTACTCATAAGTGTTTTCTTGATCAGCGTGTTTGCCGGAAGAACTTTCTTTTCGAATCGTCAGTGATTCAATAGAGTCTTGATATTATTCTCTTACTTCACTTGAAAATGGAGATATACTCGTCAGTCATATCTATGAAGCAAATCCCGAAAACAGAAAATGCGATGGTCGTTCGAACAGACTTTTCGAACCAAGCCGCCTGGGAAAAAATTTGCGGGACAATCCGCAAGCCTGTAGGTATTTTCCGTTTTCGCGCGAATGTAGAATTTCTCGACAACCAAGAGTATGCAGGCATTACCAAAGATCAACTGTTGGAGCTTATTCCCAAGAACTATAACCACACCTTTATCATCCTTGCCGATCAAACTACAATCTCACATCCGGAACACCCACTCCTTGTAATCGACTTGTATGACGGATCTGGATACGAGTTCCGCGCCATTCCATCACAAATTCAAGGAATTGAAAACAACTTGTCCATTGCGAACATGGACTTTGAGGAATTTACGGATTCCGTGGATGAAGACGGGGTTTTCCGTGGCTTTCCGAAAAACTAAAGAAAATTAAATTGTCAGGCTTATTATCCACTACACTTGAAAGGAATTTTGCGAAGCATGCAAACTCCAGGCTTGAACCACGTAGTTCTAACCATCTCCAATACCGAACGATCCCGCGCCTTTTATGG
>DAINRK010000751.1:0-2121 GCA_036741855.1 Anaerolineales bacterium | reverse complement strand
TATTATCTATGGATTGTGATTTTCAGCATCTCTTACCAGAAATGAGAGATTTATTTGATGCTGTAGCTGAAGGATATGATGTAGCAGTGGGGAGCCGGTTTTCTCGCCATAGTGTGCTGCTGAACTATCCCTTCGCCAAAATAGTTTGCAACCGGGGATTTCATGCGCTGGCGCAAATTTTATTTCGTCGGCATTTTCGAGATTTAACAAATAATTTAAAACTTATGCGCCGTGATGTCGTCGAAAGGCTTCGATTGACACAGCCCGGTTTTGCTGTTAACGCGGAGACAGGCCTGCAGCCGCTTTTGTTAGGATACTCCGTCAAAGAAGTGCCCATCTCTTGGATTAATCGAACACCGGATATGGGGGCATCCTCATTTCGTCTGGTTAGAGTTGGCGGGAGCTATTGGCAAGTCTTGCTTCGACTATGGATGCAAACAGTCCTTGGCACTATACAGAACGTCAGATCCTAAAAATCAATAGCAATCAACCAAGGAAAAAGCCATACTCAATAAGGGAAGAATTATACTATGAGTGGTCAAGATATTCATTTATCTAAGGTTGTCAAATCTATAGCCACGAGACAATGGTATAGTCTAAGAAACAAGTTATCTAGGTTGGATGACAAGAAAGTTAAGTACAATCGGTTTCATTCCCAGTTTGGAGAAGATAGGTATATTTACAATAATATTGACTTGCCAGGGAAAGGCATATTTGTTGATGTAGGAGCAGGACATCCAATTTATCTATCTAATACTTACTTCTTCGAGAAGAATGGCTGGACAGGTGTGTGTATTGATGCTGATCCCAAGCAATACGAATACTTAAAAAAAAAACGAGCTAATGTCGAATGGGTAGCTATTGCTGCTGAAGAAGGGGAAATCGAATTTTCTCAAGCTTATTCCCCAACTTATTCGAGTACCGTCAAGAAAGAAGCGTACAAGGGATTGGTGAAGGTCCCTTTTAAAAAAACCATACGAGTTCCATCATTAAAATTGGAAACAATTTTGGAAAAGCATAATATAGGGGTTATAGATATTCTAGATATAGACGTTGAAGGAACCGAACTAGATGTCTGGAAAACCTTTGATTATGAAAAGCATAAGCCAAAAGTTATTATCATTGAATATTACACATTTGGGCTGGCTGATAACTCACAAAATATCAAAGATTTTTTCTCAAAATTACCTTACAAACTTGTTTACACTACCTGTGCAAATTTTATCTTTCTAAACTTGGATTTGTAGCTTTGTGGAGACTGCTGACCGATGCTTGTGAGCTTGTCAATGATGTGAGCCTGGTGTCGGCGCAGGGTCTCGTCAGCAATGAGAGTAAGGAATTCGACATGAATCCGCGGTTTGCAATGCGCGACTGGCTGCTGTCACGGCTACAGTACTCAGAGTTGCGTGGTGTTCCAGTTGACTCCCCGGAGATGACGCTGCGTCGGCGCGAACTGCTCGAACGCAACGTTTGCGCACACTTCTCTTTCGAGCGTTGGTATCGAGAACTCGCTGGGACCGTCGCGACAGCCCCTGAGGGGTTGCGGGTAGAGCTAGGCAGTGGCGGAGGCTTTCTCGACCAATTCATTGGCAGCTTGATCAAGACCGACGTCGTGGAGTTGCCGTTCATCGACAAGGTCTGCCAGGCTGAACGATTGCCATTCCCTGATGCCTCGACCGGCGCTCTGGTGATGGTCAATGTGCTGCACCATGTGGGTGACGTGGATGCCTTCTGGCGCGAAGCGGTCCGCATCCTCGTTCCCAACGGTGTCATCGCCATGATAGAACCGTACGTGAGCAGCTTTTCCCGGCTCATCTACCGTTATGTCCATCATGAGCCCTTCGATCCAGATGCCGTGGACTGGCGGCTGGCCCCCGGTGGTCGCCTTAGCGGGGGTAATGCTGCATTGCCGTGGATTGTATTCGTGCGCGACCGGGCGAGGTTTGAACGGGATCATCCAGCGCTGCGCATCGAGTCCCTCCGCCCTCATTCGCCGTTTTCGCATCTGCTCTCGGGCGGCGTCACAACCCGCCCACTGGCCCCTCTATGGGCAATCCGAAGCTTGGTGTGGATGGAGGCCAGGGTGCCCTGGGCGATGCCGTGGCTGGGAGTGTTCTTTAC
>DAINRK010000750.1:0-2122 GCA_036741855.1 Anaerolineales bacterium | reverse complement strand
CCCCGAACCAATGAGTACTGGCAATTTGGTCGCACTTTTCGCTTTTATCAAATCATTTTTATCGGGGTTCATGCCCGTAAATTGACTGGTCACAATCACTCCGTCTACCATGAAAAATTCCGCCTGCATAATTTCATCTTTAATATCCAAGTCGATTGTTAATGAATGAGAACCGTGTTTTTTCTTGACATCAGCAAACACTTTGATGTGTTCTGCCTGTAGTTCTTTTCTTCTTCGCAGGATTTTCCCGGCCGAGCCGTTAATGATGCCGCTTCCACCTACGTGAGCAAAGACAAACGCCTCGACTCGTATGTAATCCAGATCCGCCTCTGCCGCGATTTCCAAAGAGGTAATGTTGGCAGCTTCCAGCATTTGAATTCCGATTGGATCATCGAACCGTTCCCTCGCCGCTTTGACAATTTTTGTCATGAGGGCGATGCCTTTTTCATCTAAGGGAGGCTGAATATATGGCAGATCGTGATCATTTTCAAAAATGATGCTGTCGACGCCAGCCTTCTTATATACCTCCAAGTCTGACAAGGCCTGGTCCATCACTTTCCGGTCATCACCATCATATAGCGGTGATCCGGGCAGGGGTAAAACGGCGATCATTGCCGCAAGGAACTGTGCGGGAAGTATTCTTGAACTTTTCATAAAGAAAGTCAGCGCCGAAGCTTATTGCTGTTACTTTATCACTCTACTCCTTCTTCATAGATTGATTTTAGCGAATTTAGGATTTTTTCAAGTACAGCACATAGATCTACATGTGAATCAGGTTTCTTGATGACCGCCACCATGAATGCATAATGTTCGATAATCGAGTTGAGCTCCCGCGCTGAGCCATACTGTTTCCAGGCCGTCCTGTATTCCTCGACCAACTCATCATGGATTTTTTCGCTGAAGACTTTCTGTTTGCCTTTCATATAATCATATAGATGCAGCAACAACTTAACGTCGGTAATCCCGGTTGCCGCCCAAAAATCATCGGGGGAGTTCAGTTGTTCCTTCCTGGCCAGCTTTTCTGCATCATCTAATTGCTTTTTTAGTTCAGAAAGTTTGCTATTGTCGAGAACACTGGCACGCAACATCTGTATAACTCTAGTGGTCACTGTGTTTACAAGGGGATATGCCTGTGGAGAGGTATCCTCCTTTGTTTGCGAAGCGAGATAATAAAAATTTTCCATCTCCTTCAGGGCTGAGGCACCATCTCTGATATTTCTACCACTTGATATTTGCGCCAGCCGCTTATATCCGCTACCAACCATCGATAGCCGTTCTCTTGTTTCACCGATCGCGCTCCTGAGCCGCTTAAGTTTATTAATTTGTTTCGCGATATTCTTCTTCGCAGTAGTATAATTCTCAGGGTAGTTTTCATATTCCTGTACAGCCAGACGAATATGGCAGTTTGTTGACCGCTCTATCGCTCTTATGGCTGCAGTAGATTTCCCGTTTGCGATTGCCCGGTCATAATAATCTGCAGCTTCCTTGAACAAGAAAGCCTCTCCAAAACCATCTCCAAGTGCTTCCAGCAACCTTGCATCCTTTAGCCATGTTGGATTGTCTTCATGAATCCCGTTGCTCAGGTTGTTCAGATCTCGACGAATATTCACAAGACCCTGCGCTGAGGTAGTTTTCGCTAATTCATAGAGCTGGTTGATTCTTACGATGGCTTCTTCGATGTCGACGAACTTTTCCTTCCCTTTCTGGTCGCCTTGAGTCGTAACAACGAGTTGATAATTGGGGTCTCCGTAGCATTGATAAGCTCCCCAGGTATTGGTTCGATCCTTGTGCAGGCGGTGGGTTTCGACTCGTGCAGCTTTGACAGCCGCGCCGAATCGATCGCCTTTCAACAGATGATCGTAAAAGACCTCGGCGAAAGTCAGGGCTGCGGCATCGTCCACAGCCCATCCCGCAGCCACAACGGCCTTTACTCCCATCTCGATCAATTCTTTGGACAGGCTGGCGGCAAAATCATTATAGGCATAAGTGTGAGAGCTGTCTTCTCTCCTCTGGGAAGCAAATTTGCCCAGGTGACAACAGTTGATAAAGACTAGTTCCGGGATATGCGTTTTTTGCCGGATTTCATTTGCAGTCAGGAAAACACCGTCTCCAAGGACCATCC
>DAINRK010000749.1:0-2135 GCA_036741855.1 Anaerolineales bacterium | reverse complement strand
GCATCACCTACTGCTGAATTGCAGTTGGAGAAGACCTGGATTGTCTGACCGGTGGACAAGTCCCACAGGCGGGCAGTTTTGTCATCGCTGGCGGTGATCAGGTACTTGCCATCCGGGGAGATATCCACATCCCAGACATCAGCTGTATGTCCTTTGAATTCCAGCGGTGGAGATTCGAGGGTCGTCAGGCCAGCTAGTACGGCATCGCCAGACGGCGTGTATTGCATGTTCAATGATCGGATGGCAAGTAGAGCAATCAAGTTCGTGTCGCCATTATTTAGCATCAAGCTGTTCGCCTCGGCAGCCAGGCGTTGCCCTTCAGAACGGGTAAAGTCGGCAATGGCCTGTGTGTTCGCAACTTGAGCAGTCTGGGCAATCGACGCATTCTGCCCAGCGAGGGTGCCATTGCGATTGGCAAGGACAGCGGCTGTGAGCGCGGCGATAATGGCTAAGGCCAGCACGCTGACGAGATAGACCGCGCGGCGTCGCAATTGTTTCGCATTACGGTGTTCTGTTTCTGCCAGTTTTTGTGCGGCTTCGAGTTCACGCTGACGTTGCGCTTCACGGTCCAATGCGTCATGTTCTTCCTGCTCGATGGATGCCGTGAGAAAAGCGCGTTCCGCTACATTCAATCTTTCTTCATTGATGGAAGCCCACTCACGCGCTTGCGCCAGTCGCGCCCCGCGATATAACTCCACTGGATCATGCTCACGTATTTCCCATTCATGCGTAGACTCTGTGAGATGGCGATGCAAGAGCAGACCTACGCGATCCTGAGTAAGCCACTCGTGCAGTCTCTGCCATTCACGGATCAACGCTTCGTGCGCGACCTCAGCACTATCCTCGTTCAATGTGATCAAGCGCGCCTCTGCTAGCATGTTCAAGACTGCCCTCAATTGAGTCGCTTCGGCAGATTGGCGCACCAGTTCATTCAACGCGGCGCGGCGGCGTGTGTCCTCTGTCCCTTCGCCGAGTTCCGTGAGGCGCAAAAAGACATCGCGGGCCAGTTCCTGTTGGGTTTGATTGAGTTGGTCTGTGAAAACACTTTCCGCGGTTTCTGCAATCGCACCGCGCACACCACCAGAGGCATGATAGCCATCCAATGTAAACGTGCGTCCACGCCGACGTTCCCAAGTGGCAAGCAGAGCATGGGATAACAAGGGCAGGGCGCCGGGTTCGGGTTCGTGTGATCCGTGCGCTCCAATGTCTTGCAATAAAACATCCACCAGTCCGGGTTCAAATTCCCAGCCGCCGCGCCTGGCAGGTTCTTCAATCGCGCGACGTAATTCCTCTGCAGTCATCTGCCCGATATATTCCTGCTCTGCGGCAACCGCCTGACGCAATAATGGATACTGTGCACAGTGTGAGTAAAAGTCGGCGCGCAAAGCAATGACAGCAGCCTTCTTTTTGGATGGTTCCTGCGCAAGACTAAGCAATTTGTCAATAAATGAGACGCGCTCAGATTCGTCATGGCATAACGTAAAGGTCTCTTCAAATTGATCCACAAGGATGAGAAGCTGAGCTGAACCTGCTTTAACTTGATCCAACTCAAGTTGCATTTCGAGGGCTTTTAATGGATTTGCACCGGGGGTGAAGATCCTCACATTCCAGCCTGCACGTCTAAGCACAACAGCCAGTCCCGCGCGCACGAGAGAGGACTTGCCACTGCCAGATGCACCTACCACAGCCAGGAAACGCGAAGAGGAATCGATAGCGAGATTAGACAACCGGTCCACAAGATACGCAGTGAGAGTTTCCCGTCCAAAAAATAATTCCGCGTCTGGTACGTCAAAGAACAATAACCCCTTATAAGGAGGGATACCCGGCACAGGTGCATCCTCCTGCTGGGCGGTTTGAGCTAATTCCAAAAATCGTGCCAGGAGTTCCGGTTCGTCTTCGAGATGTAACGCGGGGATGAACAGCGCCTTGAGCGCGGCGAGGTCGGGCCGCCGTTGATTCTTTTCAAGGCGGGTAATTTGCGCATCACTGTAACCAACCATAATGGAGAGTTCGAGTTGGGTGAGGTGTTCGCGGCGCCGCAGGTAGTTCAGCAGAGCGCCAAACGATTGGAATGAGTCGGGGGAGATGGGTTGGTGAGGCACTTTATCACATTCTCTTCTGAATTCATTCTATGT
>DAINRK010000748.1:0-2140 GCA_036741855.1 Anaerolineales bacterium | reverse complement strand
GGCCATTTTGTGAGGCAAGGCTATCACGGAGATTTTCCTCCCGCCGGCGAAGCCTATATTTCACCCGGGTCTCCGTACTGGTGTTGTCATGGTCTCTTCGCGCTGACATTTGATCGCGATGACCCATTCTGGACAGCCACCGAGAGCCCGCTCCCTGTTGAGCAGGATGATTTCGAGTTGGTGCTACCTGCACCAGGATTTGTCGTTTCTGGGCGTAAGGATACTGGTCAGGTGTTTTTACTTAACAGCCGCAGTGGTCAGGAGCATGATTTCCCTCGTCACAACTATACATCGAAATACGGCAAGCTAACATACAGCACTCACCTTCCGTTCAATGTCCTCCCCGTGCGCGGATCATACGCACCTGACGCAATGATTTCACTAACACGTGATGGGCGATCCTTCGGACATCGAGGGCATACGCGCGCCGGTGATGTTGGACCGGGATTCATGTGGACTAAATTCGATCAAGTCATTGACGATGAAATACAGCCTCTCTGGGTCGCAGTTCTCCTTTGGGGTGATGTACAAATCAGGTTGACAGTCATCCGCCCTACTTATCCCGTCATGGCTTTTGAAGCGCCGGGTGCATTGGGCTGTGAAAAACCTGCTGATATCATCCGCAGATCTGATTCACAATCAGGTTGGGAATATGCGGAGGTCGACGGTCACGCTTTAGCGATTCAGCGCCTGTTTGGCTACGATTCGCAGAAAACAAGCGCGCCCTTTTTGGATCAATCCAACATCAATCTTGCCTACACATATTCAGAACAACCGATGATTTACGAGTCTGAAGCTAGGATGTCCGCGCGATGTCTGGCAAGCGCATCACTTGTCCGACCAGCCCCATTTGATCCGACGTTTGAGTTCGCCGGAATCAATGTAGAGATTGAACATCCGGAAATATTCCATGTTTCTCTTCCCGGTGGAAGTTTCGCTTTAATTGCACCTGGTGAAACGATGCCAACACGCGCTACGGTCAATGGACTGGATGTTGAAGGTCCTCGTATGCGTTTTGTGCAGGCGAGCAAGGATTCAAAAGAAATCTGTGGATTGGGATTAACTCACATCGTAGGAATTGCCAGCTTTGACGGACCCGCCACGTTTCGCATCAAGCGTGCTTCAAGCAAAACAATAAATGTGACAACAAATACTGGGATTTCTCTCAACGATCAGTGGATAAGTGAGTCAATTCGTTGCATTGAAGCGCAGACACTGGATCATCATTGGGTTGATGTCACCAATCAATGTCAAGGATCATCCATTCCAAATAAGGTAGTACAAGAATGGACTGAACGCAACCAGCGAACATTAGTGGATTTTAGGATCAGCACATGAACCATCCACTCGAACTGACAGTCATGATGTATCACTATGTCCGTGATCCGGGTGATGATGCTGAGGCAGGTTCTGGCATCCCAGGACTGCCTGTTAAGGTCTTTGAGTCACAACTAGATGAGCTGTCAAAGCGACATACCTTTGTAACATGGCCTGATGTGCGCAGGGCTTTACAGGAAGATAAGCCTTTGCCAGGTTCAGCATGTTTGCTAACGTTTGACGATGGCGTTCGGGATCATTACGTAAATGTCTTTAGGATCCTGCGCGAGCGAGGTCTATCTGGTTTGTTTTTTGTAATGGATCGCGATGGCCACGCGGGATTCGTGCTCGCCCACAAGATTCACTTCCTGCTGGCAAAGTTAGGCGTGGCCGGATTGCGCAACGCAATTTGGGAGAAATTGAATATCCCACAACGCGAACGGTTCACAGAGGCCGAGAATAAATATCAATTGAAATATTCCCCAGTCTCACCTGATGGACAGATCAACCTGCTCAAGGCTATCCTGCAGCGGGATTTGTCTAATGAAGTTGATGCGCTCCTCAGTGATTTGTTTGAGCTACATGTTGGCTCAGAGAATGAGACTGCCCGAAATTATTATCTCAATTCGGAGCAAATCCGTGAAATGGCCGCCGGTGGCATGCACTTCGGCGGACATAGTCGTAACCATCCCTGGTTCGATTGGATTGATGCCGAAGCCAGAGCATCCGAGATAAAAGCTTCTGCAGAGTGGCTGGGACAATTTGAATCCCAACCATGGGCCTTCGCCTATCCATATGGTGGTTTAGCTGAAGATGCCCCTCG
>DAINRK010000747.1:0-2150 GCA_036741855.1 Anaerolineales bacterium | reverse complement strand
GCGCAGGTAGTTGAGGCGTTACATCCGAACGCGTGCGCGACATGCTTACGTTTCCGCTTCTGGAGGATGCCACTCTATCGTTGATGGACATTAATGCCGAACGACTTGAATGGGCAAAGAAAGGAGTCGAAAAATTGATAGCTGCGGGCAATCGTCCAGCCAAAGTGGAAGTGACGCTTGATCGAGCTGAAGCACTCAAAGGCGCGGATGTAGTGCTGACCACGATTCTCGCAGGCAGCACGGAAGTCTGGCGGCACGATATTGAAATCCCCAAGAAATATGGCGTGGATATCAATGTCGGCGATACGCGCGGACCCAGTGGCATCTTCCGTTTTTTGCGCACGATCAATCCTATGATGGATATCGTTCGTGATATGGAAAGATACTGCCCGAACGCGGTGTTGTTGAATTACACCAACCCAATGGCGATGTTGTGCGCCGCGTTGCAACGGCAGACGTTTATTTCGGTCACGGGTTTGTGTCATTCGGTGCAGGGCACAGCTATGATGCTCGCGGAATGGATTAGCGCGCCGTACGACGAAATTGACTACGTGTGTGCAGGCATTAATCATCAGGCATGGTATCTCGAATATTTATGGAATGGCGAAGACGCGTATCCTCTGATTCATAAAGCCATAACTGAGCGATCTGAAATTTATAACCATGAGCAAGTCCGCAACGAGATGTATCTTGCTATCGGAAAATATGTCACAGAGTCAAGCGGACATAATTCCGAATACAATCCATGGTTCCGCAAGCGCCCTGACCTCATCGAAAAATATTGCACCACTGGCACAGGCTGGAATCCTGGCGAATACGCGTATATTCTAAAGGAATATCAACACAATGAAACCACATGGCAAGACCAAGTCAAAGAACGACTTGCTCGACCTCTTACATCTGAAGACCTGCAACGCGAACATGAGTACGCCGCGTATATCATCAATGCTCTCCGAGGCGGCGACATGTTTAAGTTCAATGGCAACGTTCGTAACACAAATCTCATCACCAATCTTCCACAAGGCGCGTGTGTGGAAGTTCCCGTCGTTGTGGACAAGGCTGGCTTTCATCCAATTCAAGTCGGTGCGCTCCCCGCTGAATGCGCGCTACTCACAAGTCTCTCCAGCGGCATCGAAGAGATGGCAATTACTGGTTCTGTGGAAGGCGATCCCACGATGATTTATCGCGCCATCTGCCACGACCCGCTCACGTCGGCTGTTTTATCTCTCGCCGAAATCCGCCAGATGACAAATGAACTATTCGCACAACATAAGGATTATCTGCCGCAATTCAAACATCACGTGGTTTAGGATTATTCTGTGCATCTTTCCTGATTGGACGCCAAGCCGCTTCATCTTCACCCAAATTTGATCCTGTTATAAAAGAGAGCCTAAACCTTATGTCTTCTGCTGCGAAAGATCCGAAATCAATAACTCCTAATTCTCAATCTGTTACATCCTGGTGGCATCCTGTTGTAGGACTCACCTGGCAATGGCAAATAGGTGATAACAACATTGATACATCGGTCGAAGCTGATATCTATGATATTGACTTGTATGTGGACCAGTCCATCATTGACGAACTGCATGTGAAAGGGCGCAAAGTTATTTGCTATATCAACGTTGGCTCATGGGAAAACTGGAGACCCGATAAAGACAAGTTCCCGCCTGAAGTCCTTGGCAAGGATTATGAAGGTTGGCACGGAGAAAAGTGGCTTGATATTCGGCAGCTAGAAATTCTAGCACCCCTCATGCTTGCGCGCCTTGACCTGTGCAAAGCCAAGGGCTTTGACGCCGTTGAGCCAGACAATATGGAAATCCATGACAACAACACAGGCTTCCCTATCACTTATGAGGATCAGTTGAAATACGCCTTATGGCTCGCGGACGAGGCCCACAAACGCGGACTAGCGATCGGCATCAAGAATGCGCCTGACCAGGTAAAAGATCTGGTCGACCATTTCGATTTCGCTGTCACTGAAGATGCTTTCTACTACAAATGGGCCCAGAAAATGAGTCCATTCATCCAAGCCGGCAAACCTGTCTTCAATGCAGAATACACTGACCTGGGCGGCGACTTTGAATCCTATTGTAAGAAATCGAAAGAACTCAAATTTAGTACTATTCTCAAGCATCGTAATTTGGACGCAT
>DAINRK010000746.1:0-2155 GCA_036741855.1 Anaerolineales bacterium | reverse complement strand
CGTATAGGGAATTTTGTATTTATCCGAAGCAATACCCAAATTGGAATCGTCTGCACTGTAGGTTCGTATGTTGACATCGAAGGTGATGTTGTTATAGGCAATCATGTTTCTTTACAAAGTGGCGTATATATCACTCGCGGGGTCATTGTTGAAGACGAGGTATTTTTTGGTCCACGTGTAATAACCATGAACGATAAGCGAATGGCTTACCGGCGTCCAAACTTAACTTTTGTACGCGCGGCTCCTCGTATTTTGCGGGCCGCTCGGGTTGGAGGTGGCAGTGTTCTTATGCCAGGCATAACAATCGGAGAAAATGCCTTGGTCGGTTCGGGAACGGTAGTCACAAAAGATGTTCCTGATAAAGCAATTGTTGTGGGCAATCCTGCCAGGGTCATAGGATGGGTGCCAGATAACGAGATCATTTAGGAATCAACTGCGAGCAGACGATGTCTTTCCAGCCAATGCCAATCATTGTAGGCTCACCCAGATCCGGGACAACCTTATTACGTTTGATGCTAGATGCCCATCCCCATTTGGCCATTCCACCTGAAACTGGTTTCTTGATTAGCGGAAAAAGATTTAAAGAACGGCAAAAAGATGTAGTCAAAACCTTCTTCCAAACCATCACCAAGTATCCTCCTGACGCTCCGGCATGGAATGATTTTCATATCCCAGCCACTGATTATTACAGACGGTTATTGGAAATTCGACCTTTTAGCGCTCCGGATGGCTTTCGACTTTTCTACAAAATGTATGCAGAGCGCTTTGGTAAGTCAAGGTGGGGCGATAAGACACCCATATACGCTCATCATCTTATTGCAATTCAGGATCTTCTTCCAGAAGCCTATTTTATTCACATCATTAGAGATGGACGTGATACCGCGATCTCCCTACGCGAACAATGGTTCTCACCAGGAAACGACATAATAACCCAGGCACAGTTTTGGAAAGAGAATGTCCTAACTGCTCACAGTCAAGGAAAACAATGTCATCATTATATGGAAATTCGCTTTGAAGACCTTATTCAACATTCCGAACATACCCTCCGTCAGATATGTGATTATATAGAGCTTGATTTTGATCCCCATATGATTTCGCACCATAAAAATGCGTCGAGCCGGTTACAAGAACACCTTGAACGCCGTAAAGCAGATGGCTCGTTACTTGTTTCACAGTCAACTCGTCAAAACCAACAACGTAGCTCCTCTCAACCTCCAAATGAACTAAAAATAGGTGTCTGGAAAAATTTATTAAATTCTGACGAGATTCACAAATTTGAAAGCATTGCCGGAGATACTCTCCAGGCATACGGATACGAGATAAGGTAAAGTATGAATCCAGATGATAAATTAATCATCAATGCAGCAATTACCGGCACGGTCTTGTATAAATCAGACACACCCCATCTGCCAACGAGTGTGGAAGAGATCGTGGCTTGTGCGAGACAAGTACGTGAGGCGGGAGCCTCCATTATCCATATTCATGCACGTAACCTTGATGAAAGTCCCAGCTATGATCCACTACTTTATGGCGAATTGGTCAATAAAATAAGAGAGGCAACCGATTTAATCATTTGCGTTTCATTAAGTGGCCGATTTGTATCCGATGTCAATGTGCGGGCAAACCCTCTTGCCTCAATGCCTGACCTGGCAAGCCTTACGTTGGGCTCCCTGAATTTCATTTCACAGCCAAGCATAAATTCACCCGAGACAATCCGCGAACTTGCGAAAAGAATCTATGCCGCAAATGCAATTCCAGAACTCGAAGTGTTTGAAGCGGGGTTTGTTCACTTTGCCAACTATCTTGCAAGCAAAAATATTCTCAAAGTGCCTTTTTACTTTAATATCATACTTGGATCGCTCGGCGCAGCTCCATTGGATTTAACCGGACTGGGACACATGGTTTCCATGCTTCCCCAGGGATCGATCTGGTCTGTTGGCGGCCTGGGGAGGTATCAAATGGATGCCAATTTGATGAGCATGGCAGCCGGGGGGCATGTCCGCGTGGGATTGGAAGATAACATTTATTATGATCGTGAGCGGAAAGAGCTGGCTGACAATCCGCGTCTTGTTGAGCGCATCGCCAAGATTGCACGCGCTATGGGTCGTGAGCCAGCCACACCACACCGAGCGGCGGCAGGGAGAGGCTCGCGGAA
>DAINRK010000745.1:0-2159 GCA_036741855.1 Anaerolineales bacterium | reverse complement strand
TTGAAAACATGTTTGGGTCACACCAACGTGGGTTCGAATCCCACTCCCTCCGCCATCCAATTGACGATTTAGGATTTCAGATTTACGATTTGTAATCGTCAATAGCGAATGAACAATCGTAAATCAAAACGGGGAGGTGCCAGAGTGGTCGAATGGGGCCGCCTGCTAAGCGGTTACTGGGGCGAAATCCTCAGTCGCAGGTTCGAATCCTGTCCTCCCCGCCACGAAAACGCGTTCTGAAAAGGAACGTGTTTTTATTTGGAACTATGAATCCTGAAAGAAAATAAGAGGCAAACTTTTATTTGAGTCTCAACTTCATCCCCAGATGCGTTCCTTTGAATCCCAACCGTTCATAAAAAAGATGCGCCTCTTCGCGTGACTTGTGAGTTGTCAGCTGAGCGATTTGCGCGCCTCGTGCTTTTGCACGTTCTATTGACCACTTCATCATCTCACTTCCAATTCCCTGGCTCTGATATCGAGTGTCTACGCGCACAGATTCAATTTGTGCGCGCAAACCTCCCTGAAAGCTGATGGAAGGAAGAAACATCAAATGCAGAGTCCCGATCACTTCCCTATTCAATTCAGCAACGATCAATTCATGATTTGGATCCTGGTGGATTTTCTCATAAGCAGAATAATAAGATTCAGGCAATGGATCTTCAACTCGTTCACGTTGACTACCCAAGTCATCATCGGCTAGTAAACGAACAATGGATGGCAAGTCCGCGCTTGTGGCAATGCGGAAGATGGTTCCCGTAATGTTCATTCCTGCGCTCGTTGCTTTGTAAGATCCTCATATTGGGGATTTCTGCGAATATATGTAATGATATAAGGACACATCGGAATCACACGAAAAGATTTCTCTTTTGCATATTGAAGCGCGACCTCAGTTAGCTTTCCAGCAACTCCCTGTCCACGCTGTTCGGGATGAACGCCGACATGGGTCATCACAATCGTATTTCCGTCCTGTATATAGTCCAGCTTCGACAGCTGACCATCAATCCATGTTTCAAAACGGTCTTCAGCTTCGTTGTGAATCACAACAAGCTTTTTTAGATCAATTTCCATAAGATAATCCTTGTCTATTTACGACAATTGTATCTCATCTTATCTTACAGATTATTTCATGCTTTCCAAGCTAATATTCAGTGGCTTGATCTAAACATTGATTCGGCATTTTGGAAAAAAAAGGACAGTGATGGTTCACCACTGTCCGTTCGCTTAATAAATCACCTTACGCAGTCACACTCAAAGTCAGTCTGAGACCGCTGTTTCCCAACGAAATCTCATGGCCATAGACCCTGCGAGAGCATCAGGTTCTTATTTTGAATTGATAAACGCAACCAACGCTTCGATCTCGGCATCAGACAAATTCAATTTCGGCATTTGTGTATCAGACTTGACCAGGGTCGGGTCTTTCAATCTCATACGCAGTACATCCGGGTGGGCTGAGAAATTGGAGAGATTGGTGGCACTCTCGAATCCGATCGTCCAATAATCCTGACTGTTTGTCACTTTCGTGTTGACATGACATGTGATGCAACCTTTGGCAATAAACAGCTGTTGACCCAGGTCTACTTGCGAAATCGAAGATACATTTAAGGTTTGGGAGGATGACTGCGCCTCGACTTCAGCGGGCGAAGCCGACTCTGCTATCATAGAAGCGACTCCAATCATCAGGCATAAGGCTGTCAAACCCAATGTGGAACGACTCTTATTGCGAAGTGCCACTACCAGGCCTACAAAACCGACCGCAACTGCAGCGATACCGACCATGAATAACAGCGGGATACTCTTAGCTGAAGGTTCAGTCCCTGCCAATGGTTGGCTCACAGTTGCAGCATTTGATGCGGACACACTCAGCACAGGCATCTTCTGATCCATAGTGAATGCCTGAATGGACCATTCCCAATTTCCATCCTGGGGAAATGTCAGTGTTGCAGAGTAATGACCAGGTTTACCTTCGGCTGTCGCAAAGAAAGTTAACGGTTCACCTTTGGATAATTTTGCCGTAACAGTCGGTTCAAGGTCTGTCATCGGTGTTTTACCATGTTGTAAAACCATGAATCCGATGGTTAGAGGCTTACCTGCTACGACATTTGTCGGCAACTCATCCAACGTAATCACAGCCCATCCTCCTGCAAAGACAGGAAAGACAA
>DAINRK010000744.1:0-2183 GCA_036741855.1 Anaerolineales bacterium | reverse complement strand
CTTCGCGAACCTCTGCCTTCAGATAATCGAGTTGCGCAGTGTCATTCCATGGAAAGGATGTGCCATCGTTGCCATGATAAACATAACGGACATCACCACTAAAGTGATCGCGGCGCTGGAAGACGACCGCTGCATCGGTCTTATCATAGTAATGATCTTCGAGATAAATACCCACTCGAATATCATCAGAGAGATTCTCTGATTTAAAAGAATAGGAAGGGTACGGTGGATAAGGGACGGACAAAAACCAATCGGGATGTTCAATGACCCATTTCGAGTCAATGCCCATGTGATTCGGCACCATATCAGCAGATAAACGAACGCCGCGCTTCCACGCGCGCGAACGGAGATTCTCTAATGCCTCCCATCCTCCTAGATCCTCTGCAATATCGTATGAATAAAGCGAATATGCCGAAGCGACCGCGTCTGTGGCGCCCATGCGTTGTTTGATTCGCTGGCTGGCGCGCGAACGCTCCCAGAGACCAATCAGCCACAAGCCAGTGAAGCCTCGATCACGCAACAGGTCAAGTTCTTCATCAGGGATTTGATCTAATGTCCTTATCCAACGCCCATATTTGCGCGAGAGCTGCTCGAGCCACACATAGGAATTCTTTGCGATCAAAACGAGACGCGGCATCCAGTCTTTATCCGGGCTGTATTGTTCATATTCGGCATATTCACCGCCGCCAAACGTTTGCAGTGGAATGTCAGGTGTGAAATCGCCATGTGCCAGATGCTGGTGCATAACTTCTTCGCGCAGGAAGTCCATGCCGCGGACGACACGCGCGACAAACGTCTCACCCAACAGGATACCCCATTTATCAAAGATGAACTGAAGTTGTCCATCCAGTGAATTTGGTGAGGCTTTTGCTGGAGCGCTCAAGATTTCGAATAAAGATTCAGTCGACCCTCCTCTTTCCGCAGTTTCTTTGGCTGTCTGGGCAAAGAACGAATTGAGGGCGGTGATCAGGTTTTGATAGGCTGTTGATTCCAGTGGCGCATCATCCACCAGTTCCACCAACGGATTCACTGCCGGATTCGCATTATGCAGATAAATAAATAATAGCTCCTCAATTGTCTTCACACGTCCATTGCCGGTGGAAGAGGAGTCCAAAAGCTTTTGGAGATATTCATCAAGATTTACTTCTCCCCGATAAACATCATCGGGAGGGAATTCTGAAATAAATTTCTGTTCGGTGGCGTTTACAGAATCCACGCCTATATTACCATCCACGTATGAAACAGCAGTCGACATCAAGACATCTGGAGCATAACGTTTCACCAGCATGCGCATCGCTTCGTCGATAAGCTGCATCGCGTAAATATCGGAGGCAGGCACAGGCTGAGTCCGAACCGCTGACATTTGCGCCGCGAACTTCCGGGCGGCAGAAAAATCGTCAAAGGTCACGCGTCCGCTTGGGCTGAAAAAATCTGAAGTAAATTGATAGGTATCGCGGGAGGCTTTTGTGATAAGCATATTGCAATGATAACCCCATTGAATGATTTCGAGTATACTTTGCGAAAATGTCGCCCCAGACTCTTAATTTGATATTGCTTTTTGTCCTTGCGGCGCTTTATGTGCCGGTGCTCGTCAATTTAATTGAGCATCGTTCGGGCCACGAAGATGCCGCCACGTTCCTTAGCGTTTATCTCGTAATAGGTTTGTTATTGGATGTGGGCGAAGGCTTATGGCGCGGAGGTCAACTACGAATTGCCACACCGCGGGTTGCAAATGATTTTCAGCTATATGGCGCGCTTGCACTCGCTTTTTTACTAACACTTACTGTCCTCGCTTTCACGCGGCGCGAGATGAGAGTATGGCTGATCCTTGGCGCAGTTTGGATTTTAGGCTTCATCGTCATCGTGCCAAATCTGCTCAGGCTCCCCGAAGTAATTTGGACGAATGGCAGGTTTGCGCTCACCCTCGACCGACTCGCGCCAACATGGGCGGTGCTTGGCTGGCTTGTATTCACGCTTGGCGCCATAATCAATGTACGCGCCGCGTATGGGCGCGCCCGTCAACCTTTGCTGCGCAACCGCCTGAACTATTGGACTCCGGTTTTTCTTCTCGTCATACTCAATGACCTCTTGATCATCGCTGGCCTTCCTCTCCCTGGAAACCCGATCAGACTCGGCGCGGGGGTTCTCGCAACATTTATTATCATCACACACGACCCGCCGGA
>DAINRK010000743.1:0-2197 GCA_036741855.1 Anaerolineales bacterium | reverse complement strand
GAACCAGGTGCAGGCTTTATCGAAGCACCAGGATCGAGGGATGTTTATACGTTCACTGCTGAACCTGGTCAAAGGATTTATATCCATATCATCGACAATGCACCCACGGACCCAAGCAAAACGATGGACATTTACCTCACAGATGATCTGGGCCAGAACCTGATTGCAAGTTGTGTGCAGTGTGGCGACCCAGGCGCAATCACACTGGATCGCGGCGGAACGTACACACTTACCGTCGGTAATGAGGAATCATCTAACCAGGCTTCGGGCACCTATCGGATCAAGCTTTGGCCGTTGCCACCGCCGGATACATTTGAGATCAACATCGGGGATAAGATCAGTAACGGCACACCAGGAGAGGGAGCCGGCTTCATTGAGGTTCCCGGAGCTAATGATATTTACACATTTACAGCCGACCCGGGTCAGATGGTTTATTTCCAAATCGTTCAGCCCCCTCAGACCAGTGACACAATCTACTGGAGCCTCATAGACCAGGCGGAACAGAAGGTCTTCGATTCATGCTTGCAATGTGGAGACCCGGGCGTCATCACACTTGAACAAGGAGGGACATACACCATGGTTGTGGGGAACCAAAACCAGCCCGCTACAGGAACGTATTCCATTCGAGTCTGGAGCGTAGCCCCTCCCGATACATTTACGATCAACATTGGCGATGCGATTGGGAGGGACGTTCCGGGCGGCGGTGCAGGTAACATTGAAACAGCGGGCGCTCATGACATTTACAACTTTACGCTTACCGAGAGTCAATCAGTTACCTTCCAGGTAAAACAACCGCCGCAAACCAATGACACGATCTACTGGCGCTTGGTAGATGAACAGGGAAATGAAATCTTCAATACCTGCCTGCAATGCGGAGACCCGGGCACATTTACATTGGAGGCGGGAGCATATTCGACGATCGTGGGAAACCAAAATGAGCCTGGCACAGGGACCTATCAGCTGGCGATTCTCACTCCTTAAAACAACTGAATAACATTTGCTTAAACAAAGAACCCGCCTCATCTGGCGGGTCTTTACTGGATCACTGAATACTGATCACTGTTTTGAGTGCCGAGGGCGAGATTCGGACTCGCGACCATGGGCTTATGAGTTAGCCCCGCTATGCGCTCTTAAAAATGCCGGCACATATGGGATAAATAACTCAATGCGGGGCACTCCGCTATATATGGCGGTATTTTTGAATGATTATCACTTTGATAATCCGCTGCATATCAAAATGCAGGTGTACGGATACTATAACAAAGTATGGTTTCCGTCAAGTTTTTCTTGACTAATGATTGAACAGTAATGATCAATATAAGATGTAACAGAAGTCCCAATCTCTATTAGGCCAAATTGCTAATGCTGCAGAGTTTGGGAATCCTTATACTATTTTATGTCCTATAGAAACACGCCACTATTCCTATATAGTGAACTTGCTTTATGCGTTGATAGTATGATAGATAATAACCGCTACTGCTAAAGCCATCCTTTTTCTTGTGCAAGGTGCGCTGCCTCTGTTCGATTGTGCACATTGAGCTTTTGAATCGCCGTAGAGATGTGATTGCGAACGGTCCCCTCGGAAAGATACAACTGAGCGGCAATATCGGCAATACTAGCACCATCTAATGACGCTCTCAATACGTCGCGCTCGCGGCCCGTAAGCGGATCGTTCCCATCACTCAGAGCAGAAAGCGCAAGCTCGGGGTCAACAACTCGTTCGCCAGCCATTACGCGACGGATTGCTATTGCCAATTGATCTGCTGGAGCATCCTTAAGCAAAAATCCTACCGCACCGCTTTCCATTGCCCGTCGTAAATATCCACTGCGCCCAAATGTGGTGAGAATTACGATCCTACAGGAAGATAGGTTCTCGTGTAATGCCTGGGCCGCGCTCAATCCATCACCGCCAGGCATTTCAATATCCAACAGCGCTACATCGGGTTTGGTCTTTTTTGCGGTTAGTAACACCTGATCTCCCTGTGAAACTTCAGCAACGACTTCAAGGTCCTCCTCGAGATTCAGCAGAGCTGTCAGCGCGCCGCGCACCATCGCTTGATCTTCTGCCAGCAAGATCCGTATTTTGGTTGTCATGGCACCTCCATGCTAGAACTACTTCTAAGTGGGATTTCAACCCTAAGCCGAAAACCGGGACCGTTTAACATTGGCAGTGTTCCCGCCTCGAGCTGGCCGCCCT
>DAINRK010000742.1:0-2200 GCA_036741855.1 Anaerolineales bacterium | reverse complement strand
TTGCTCCCGTCCACGAATCCTGATCGTCAGCAACCACCTGACCAAGAATTGACATCTGTCCAGTCGGCCCCGGGTTCACATCCATCGTAATCACAATACCATCTGCCTCAAATGTAAGCGGACCTTTGCTTTCGCCACGAAGCGCTCCAAAGGCTGGAGCGGAGTCACTGCTTATCAACTGCGCGACAAGCCTCTTAACTGGTTCCAGCAAGCCTGGCCGTACATCCAGTTCTGACAGAAATTCATCCAACTCGGCAAGTTCGCGCCTGCAATGCGGACACTCACGTACATGCTGCGCTACCACCGGCTTCCGGGAGTCCGGCAATAATCCCAGGTGCAAATCACCCAATTCCATGGATGAAGGACACGTAGATCGGTACAGCCGTGCCCTCAGTTGGTTCTGCATAAGAGCCAACCGGTTGGCTCTTTCGGCACAATATGGGCACACTTTTATGTGTGCCACTATGACATCATCAGCTTCGCCCTCTATGTAACTGATTATTTGAGTATCATCCAACGCGGGCGAACTGATACATTTCATAAGCGACCTTTCATCAGGTTAGCCATGTCTGCCTTAGATGAGAATTGGCAGGTGGCCAATGTGCGCTCCTAGAGCCACACACCCCTTCTGGCAAGGATTAATCTCTTGCTTCTACCATCTATAAACGCCAATATTTGAATTTTTCTGCTATCTCAGTTAAACCAATCCCGAAGATCCGGGTCTCGTCCCAGGCGCGCCAGCACATTCGCCTTACACTGGTAGAGCTCGTCTATGTCATGAAACATAGCAGGAAACTCAGCCAAGATCTCACGGGGCGATAAGCCGAGAAAAAATGAAGCATATACGACGGTAATCTCCTTCTCATCCTTTAGCCGCATCTTGATGAAATTCCATATCTCACCTTTTTGAAACGTTTCTTCGGGTGATGGTCCAGGTTCAGGAGGATCCAGTGCATCGTTTTCATCTTCACCCTCAGGTCTCTCCTCGAACTGTCCGCGATGCATTTTCCGCCAGATATCCAAAATTGCGCTATTGACACACATTTTCAGGTATTTGAGCACACCATCCAGTCCCTGGGACTTGTGGAACTTGTCAGGCGTGAAGTAGTTCCAAAACCTGATAAAGGCTTCATCAACAAAATCCTCCTCTTCCACTCTGGCAAGCGGAAAATCCGGATGCTTATCTGCCCATCTGTTTACCCACCTTGCCACCGATGGTTTATATTGAACGATAATCGCCTTCCAGGCAAGTTCGCTTCGTTCTGAGACTGCCCTTCTAAACAACTCAAAACAGTAGCTAGTATCATGAATGCGGGATTTAAAATAAAGTATTGTCTCCTGCGCACATCGCTGAGCAAGATCATCCAACGGCATGGATCGTAGATTCATTTCGTAAGACATAAGGGCCCTGAGCTATAGACATATGGCGGGATTCACCCCGCTCAATTGGTAACATGCTTAACCCTGGTAATTTAAAAGGGGTACGGTGATTTCCCATCTGCTTAATAAAACTACCAAGAAAACAGATTACCAGAGATCTATCAAAATACTTTTTCTAAAATCATGGCTTGTGTAACATCATTACCCACAACCATCCCAACCCTCAAGCTTTTTCAAACATCCCGTTTATCAACAGGTCGTGAGTAAATCCCATTGTAAATCCAAATTGCAAGAAAGTGAAGAATATTGGATAGATATTTATGTAGGTTATATTCATCATATCAACTTAAACGTGAATATTAGACTCGCTCATAATGATACACTTTCACATCAAGTACTTGCGCGGCCACAACGATGTTAATTAATGAATTGAGCAGCTACCTCTTCGATGGGCAACCCCATCTCCTCATTGAACCAATGACAAGCTGGTTAACCTCCTCGCGTCGCTTTGCTGCTTTTGTCAATACCCACCACACCAAAATCCGCAAAAAGCTCCGCGTAGCCCAGGGAGAGGAAAATATACGCGATCTCCAATTGGAACTGGAAACGGCCTATCTGCTTCTTCGAGAGCGATCGCTAAGTTTGACATATGAACCACAGCATCCAGATCTTGGTCGTAGCCCTGATTTTGCAGTCAGCTTTACTACCAGCCTCGTATTTATGGTTGAGGTCACCCGGCTGCGGTCAGCGCAACCCAGAACAGCATCCGGCGCCAATGATCGCTTTTCTGATATGTTGTGCAGTAAATTAGGACAACTAC
>DAINRK010000741.1:0-2205 GCA_036741855.1 Anaerolineales bacterium | reverse complement strand
CAAAAACCCGATGTTGATAATTATCCGAACAGCGGCACTCTGTATCGCACAAATGATGGCGGCCTGACATGGATGAATGTGATGACTCCTTTTAGTGGTGGAGATCTCAACTTTATTGATGCAGAAAGTGGCTGGATGCTTGTTGACCTGGGTGTGGGCGCGGGTTCGATGGGCGTATCCATCTTTCAAACGACAGATGGCGGTGCGACATGGGAGCAAAAATATACCAACGATCCGAATCTCTCGAACGCAGGTGATTCGCTTCCGCTCGGTGGACTCAAGAACGGACTTGCCCCTCTCAACATGCAGACTGCCTGGGTATATGGAGTAGTTTATTCTCCCGGTAATCTGTATCTTTTTCGGACGGATGATGGCGGCGAAAGCTGGTCTCCTGTTTCCATTGAATTGCCCGCAGGCGGGGAGAATTCTGAAGTAGGCATCGATCGGGATCAAATGAAATTTGTGTCGGCAACCGATGGCTTCCTTGTTGTTCGAATGGCGGGCGATTCGACACAGACCGCCGTCTACACAACGCGCGATGGCGGAAATACGTGGACTCTCACATCCACGCTGATTCCAAACGGAAGTACGACTGATTTCCTTTCGGCGGAGGAGGCAGTCATTTATAACGGCGAGCAGTTTTACGTCACGCGTGATGCAGCGCGCACGTGGACGATCATCCCTCCGGATATCAAGTTTGGCCAGTCGTTCGCAGACATGGATTTCGTCAACGCGTCCTTGGGCTGGGTCATCACATTGGACCCAACAAATAATCATCGTTCGCTTTATCGAACAAACGATGGAGGTGCCACCTGGTTCCCCATCGTTCAATGAGTTGGATCTTAGCCGCGTCCCTGCTTTTGACTTCCTGCGGCAGCTTTGGTTCGGATGTATTGACTGCATCCGGTCAGACTCAGGAGACGCCTGTTCCCGTTATATCAACGCCAGCAGAAACTGAAACGCCTCAATCTCTAGCGTCGCCGACTACCGCGCCGGATTATGTTGACGAGCTTCGCAATGCGCAATATCAACTAGGTCTGCCCGATTCATTACAAATCGTGCAACTAAAGGATGGAAAATTTGAGCAGGGTGCTCCAGGCGGAGCTGATTTCATTTCAGTCACTGTTACAGATTTCGTCACACGCGGTGATTTGAATAATGATGGTGAGGATGAAGTGTCCGCTTTGATTGCCGAAAATTTTGGCGGCACTGGCACGTTTGTTTTTTTGGCAATCTATGCTGATGTAGATGGAAAGTTGACATTCCAGACTTCAAAACTCATAGATGACCGATCGCAGATAAACGCACTTTCTATTGAGAATAATGAAATCTTTTTGGATGCAACAACACATGCGTCTGAAGACCCCATGTGCTGCCCTACATTGAAAACAACTCGGCATTTTCGTTTTGTCGATGGCCAATTGGTTATGACCGATTACACCACCTTCACGCCTGATGGAAGACCGCGCACAATTACAATCACTGCACCAGCGTCCGGGACAGTTACATATAGTTCTGTTCAGGTCAAAGGCGATGTTGCGATCGCCCCGTTCGAGAATAATCTTGTATATCGTATCTATGACGTGGGTGGAGTTGAGCTTTCATCCGGTGCAATTACAGTTTCTTCGCCAGATCCGGGCGCGCCTGGGACGTTTGATACGGTCATTCCTATCAGAACCGTTTTATCCGGCGCGGTGATCCGAATCGAAGTGCAGGATATCAGCGCAGCAGACGGTTCGCTGTTGGCAATGGATTCGGTCGAATTGGTTGTACAATAATATGTAGGGCGGGATATTATCCCGCCCTACGAATTAATTGGAGGAGAATATGCCAAACACAGTTCGTGATTGGATGTCCAGCCCCGTCGTTGTCGTTGATCCTGATTCGAGCGTCAAGTACGCGCTTACACTAATGCGTCGCCGCAAAATTCACAGTGTCGTTGTCTCTATTTCAGAAAAGAATCCTACATACGGTATTGTGACCTCAACAGATATTCGCGACAAAATCGCGGCGGCAGGTCGAAATCCGGCTGAAAAGACCGTTCGTGAAATCATGTCTGGTCCGATCATTACCGGCAAGCCAGACTGGACGTTGATGGAGTGTTCACAAGTCATGCAAGAGAAGGATATCCATCATCTACCCATCGCAGATGAAAGTGGTACCTTGATTGGCTTGATCTCTGCGACTGATATTTTTATCGCAGTG
>DAINRK010000740.1:0-2208 GCA_036741855.1 Anaerolineales bacterium | reverse complement strand
GAACGCGACATTGACGACCTGAAAGCGCGCGGCGTCACCAGCCTGGACGTGACAGATAATATTGTCCTAACTGATCTTGCCGTTGAGCGGGCAATGAGACATGAGATCAAGTTGAATCGCGTTCAGCATTCCGCACCGACGGCTTCATACAGCCCCTCGGTCAATACCTATGCGGCATATCCTAGAGTAACAAATTCTGCTTCAGTCGATTCGGAATTGAAAGAAAGGATCAAAGCTGCAGTGCTGGCACGACTGGACGGTCATGTGGATGCGGTATTGCTAGATGCGGTAATCACACGGGTACTGGCGGGAATAAAGTAAGTGGAGTATATATAATGGGAAGATTGAAATCTCTAATTACGAGTTCGCTCTAGACAGTTTGAGTAAATAGGTCTTATTTAATCGGGGAAAGCAAGAGCCATTATCCATCATACAACAGCATTCATAGCATGAACTGCATTGTCAAAGTAAGAACATGAAGGAATAGAAGCATATGGCTAATAATCGATCCGCAAAAGCAAAAAGGGAAGAATTACCGGTTGAACCTCCAGAGGAACCTGTCTGGACCTACCGCGGCTACAAGCTTAGGACCAGTGAATTCGTCACCGCGATGGTGCACCTCTTCCGAGCGGAAGTCCAACGGGCAAACGTGTGGCGTCAGCGGTTGGATACCACTACCAACTGGGCCGTTGTTGCGACTGGCGCCACGTTATCTGTCGCATTCAGTCAGCCTGAAATCCATCACGGAATTATTATTCTCAATACTTTGCTGGTGATGTGGTTTCTCTTCATCGAAGCACGCCGTTACCGTTACTACGAACTATGGAGTTACCGCGTCCGCCTCATGGAAACAGATTTCTACGCCGCGATGCTTGTCCCACCATTCCACCCGTCGCCCGAGTGGGCAGAAAGCTTGGCTGAAAACCTGCTCATACCACATTTCCCAATTTCGATGTGGGAAGCATTGGGCCGCCGCTTACGGCGCAATTACTTCTGGATCTTTCTTATCCTTTATGCGTCCTGGGTCGCAAAGATCTGGCTCTTTCCCAAACCAGCTGCCACCTGGGATATATTTATCGACCGCAGCGCCGTTGGGCCTATATCAGGTCAGTTCATGTTCGGGCTGGGTCTCTTGTTCTATTCATCTCTTGCCCTGCTTGCAGTCTTTACCATAACTATGACGCGCGCCTCTGGAGAAGTGCTGCCGCGCTTCGGTGAGGATACATTCTTTCACGCGGTCCCCCATCCGGCTCACGGCACCACAGCAACGGGATTGCGGTCCTGGCTTGCCTCGCGGCAGCGACGACGGAAGTTCCTCGCGCTGATTATCACGGTCAACCCGAAGGAGGTCTCCAGCCGCATCCTCGCGGACCTCGGGCGCGGCGTGACTGCGATCGAGGGACGAGGCATGTACACAGGCGCGGACCGCACCATCCTCATGTGCGCGCTTACTGTGACTGAGGTGCATAACCTCAAAACTGCCGTAGCAAAAGAAGACCCGCGCGCGCTGGTCATTGTCTCGCCCACACAGGAAATTTTAGGCGGAGGGTTCGATCCGCTGGCAGAGGAAGCCGAGAAAGAGTCGTGATTTCTGCTATATAGTTTCTCACTGTTAAATTTCAACCGATAACCTATTTTGCATGATAACGTTTGGATAAATGGTTTGTGATTACATAGGGCAAAAGAACACTTAAACCAAAGCCAAGTAAAACCACGCCCCGCGTCGGGTTCAAAAATTCTACCATCACTGCGAATATTGCAAGCGATACACCTATGATTTGAGCGCGAATAGCGGTCATTACTAAGTTTCCTTTTGGATATTTTGAAGATTTGGGGGCGCCACAAAGATAGAACAGCCATTTTGGAGGAGAAATGATCTGGTTAGAATCCGAGAAGGAATCCTTAATATCAAGGTTAGGATATCTTGCAAACTGATATCCACCAATCCAAACGATGAAAAAAACTATGAAGAAAGCTCAGGGCATTTTGTTTCTATATTGGTTTGATCAGGTAGAGGGATGGGCGTCGCTAAAGTGACAATCATAAGCTTCGAGATCTTTGTCAGCGCTGATCTTAGACTGAGTTTGAAAAACATTTAGCAGGCATCCAAGCATTATAATTACTTCATCCATGAACAAGCTTTCAACCGTAACATCCCCTTACCTTCTTCAACATGCCCACAACCCGGTGGATTGGTATCCCTGGGGT
>DAINRK010000739.1:0-2218 GCA_036741855.1 Anaerolineales bacterium | reverse complement strand
ATCGGATCTCTCATGACATTTGTGAGATTTCATATGCAATTCGGTATTGAAAGCGGAGTCAGGTTGTTGATCGGTCCCCTCCTTGTATTGTTGCTTGCCGCAATTCTTCTAGTCTTCCCATCGAACCTTCGCATTGTGCGTTTTTTGCATTCTGCTGTTCTATGGGCGGCAGATCGCATGGTTGTATTTTTGTATGTTCTCGTTCCGCTATATGTCGTGCTCTTCGCTTACGTTGTTGTACGAAATATGACGTAGAGATGTAAATGTCTCGAATCAGCCGACGCGACTTTTTAAAAACATCTGCTGCTGTGGTGGCAAGTGCCACTTTTGCTGGTGCTTCCCGGATTCTTTCTTCGGCGCATTCTCAGACGATTAACAAACCGAATATCCTTATTTTCGTGTTCGATGCCATGTCCGCCCGGCATCTATCGCTCTACGAATACCCACGCCCGACGACACCCAACCTGGAGAAGTTTGCCGAACGCGCTTCGGTCTATCACACCCATTACTCCGCCGGGAACTTTACGACAACCGGAACAGCCTCCATGCTCACCGGAATGTATCCGTGGACTCATCGGGCCATCAATTATCGCGGCATGGTGGAGCGGACCCTTGCAGATAGAAATCTCTTCCATTTGGTAGGCAAGGAATATACTCGTTTAGCATTCACGCAAAACCTATGGGCAAACGTCCTGCTCAGCCAGTTTGAAAAGGATCTGGATGCTCATCCTCCATGCGATTTGTACAGCCAGGTGGTTCAATCCCTTTTCCAGCCGGATGACCTAAGCATGACCGCGCCCTGGCCTATTACGTGTTTCAAGACTTTCTCAATCTCAGAAGTGAAGAGCCGCATCCCTTCCCCGGCTCGCTCCTGATCGGCTCGACCGAGCTTTCACAAGCTCTAATCACATCTGATCGCAAGCATATTTCTGTTGATTATCCGAGAGGGCTTCCGACTGTCTACGATTTTGCTTATGAAAACGCAGCTGTCTTTGAGGGTATCAATCGCTTGATACAAAATAGCCTGCCTCGATCCTTACCCTATCTTGGTTACTTTCACTTTTGGTCTCCGCACGGACCATATAATGCCCACAAGAATTTTATTGGGATTTTCCAGGATGACCTGCCATACCATGCCAAGCCGCGACATGCCATTGCGGGGGATGATTTTTCTCAAGAAGATATGCAAAACAGTTGTCGCGAATATGATGAACTGATCGCGAACGTGGATGCGGAATTTGGCCGGGTAATTTCTGATCTTGAACGCTCGGGGGTTTTGCAGAACAGTTATGTGATTGTCACATCCGATCATGGTGACCTTTTCGAGCGCGGCGAGATCGGTCATGCCTCCGCGCTGATGTATGCTTCCGTCACGCATATCCCTTTGATGATTCGAGCGCCGGGCCAGGGGCAACGCACGGATTATCATTCCATGACCAGTAATCTCGATCTTCTGCCAACACTGCTAAAAATTGTGGGAAAAGATATTCCGGATTGGATAGAAGGAAGGCTATTACCGGGGTTTGGGGGCCAGGACAACGCATCCGCGTCTCGCAGTCTCTTCCCCATGGTCGCCAAGGATAACCCCAGTTTCCAGCAGCTGAAACGCGCAACCTTTACACTGCTCAAGGGCCCATACGAATTGTTTTTCTTCACGGGCTACCCGAAGCATACCGATACATTTGAACTCTATAATCTGCAGGAAGACCCGGATGAGTTGCAGGATTTATTCAAAGAGGATATAAATACCGCATCCCAATTGAAGGAGGAATTGCTGGATGCCATCAGCACAGCCAATCATAACTTTGAAGAATAATCCCGGCCGATGCTTCTACCGGCAGTCTGGCTTTGCTTCTTTATCGACAGAGTTCCTGGAAATTCAAAACTACTTTGGGCCGGAACGATATCGGTCTCATCCCCCATTCCATAAGGAGTCTATATGACCACGTCTGCCCCGCGTTGGGATCTGACCAACGTCTATCCTTCGCTTGAATCCAAAGAGTTTCAGAGTGCGATCAAAAAATACAAGAAACTCCTGAACGAGCTGGAAACCTTCGTCGCGGAGAAAGTAATCAGGACCAATGCAAAGACGGATGCAAAGAAACTGGGCAAACTGCTCGGCGAATCGGTGGACCGTTTCAATGAGATCGAAACGCTCGCAGGGACGCTTGGCGCGTACATCTCGTCCTTTGTCACCACCGATTCACGGAACCAGACC
>DAINRK010000738.1:0-2228 GCA_036741855.1 Anaerolineales bacterium | reverse complement strand
ACATCGCGCCTCGTTTGCGGGAACAATGAATGCAGGCGGGCGCGCCTTTGAAGATTTCTGGCTCGCTGTGATTGATGTCCTTGTTCAACGCGGATTCAATCGCATGTACCTCATGAGTGGACATGGCGGCAATGTGTCCTTTTTAGTTAACATTGTGAAGTACGCGGGCGAACAACATCGCCGAATCTTTTGCGCAACGACCTGGCTTCATACATCAGGCAGAATTGGCTCCGTAGTCATTCCAAAATATCGGACATCCGCCATTGGCGGCATGGGACATGCAGGTGAACTCGAGACTTCCTTTGTATTGCATTTGCGTCCTGATCTCTGTCATATGGAGCGCGTAGTGGATGAAACTGATTTCGTTGCCACACCCGATTATTACATGGACTGGATCGAAGGAGGTTCGCTCGTCGCGAATCCGCCCTGGGATGATGATACAAAAACAGGCGCGTATGGCGCAGGAAGCCATGGTACTGCAGAAAAGGGTCGTCTATGGCTCGAAGCTGCGATCGAGGAAAAGGCTGATCACGTGGAACAGATCCATGAACAACATGCGCGGCGCGAGAAGCGCAGGAACGAGGGATATGGTTTATGGGGAAAGTTTAGGCCAACTGAATAATCGAACTTACGCGCGGCAAATCAGCGGTACATCCACTGCAGTGTTGAAAGGATTCAGAGATTCAAAGCCGATTGTGGATCATAAAGGATACGGTACGTGGCATTGCCTATTTCTATAAGCCTGACGACGCGCGTGGCTTGACTCCAATCAATAGAATATTCATAGGCGCGCTGAGACATCCAGCGAATTTCTTTGAGACCTGTGACTACAAATTCTTCGGGCCTTTTCTTGAGATTCTCCGTGTGACGCTGATATTCCATCTTCGCGGATAAATCATAATAGTGAGTGATTTCAAAATACACTTCACGGCTGTCTTTTAATGTAAGGTGTATGCGGACCATATCTTGTGCCTGACTCTCAGCCTTTTCAACAAGATGGCCTTGAGGTGTCACGTTGGGATACTGAAGCCGCAACGCGAATCGCGTGTCGGCAAAGTGCTGCCAATCCTGCATAATTAGCAGTATAGCAGGATTAACGAACCGATTACTGAATGAAAACTATTGTCCGACAGGTGCTCTGTCGGACAATAGTTACTTGGCAACTTTCTGTTTTTCCCACAAGCGACGATCTTCATTATTCTCGGCATCCAAATGGCTGGGGTCGACTTCCTTGACAATGCGATGTCCATAAGATGTCCAAAGATCGGCCGCGAGTTTACGCGCGTCGCGCCTCCAGCCTTGAGACGCAAAGTATTGACAGACGCGCGTCACGTCGCGGAGGAAGATACTCCAGGCAGCAGGGTTGGACTCGGGATATACCACCTGAGGAAAATCGATCAGCGTAATATCACCATCCCAGTAAAGGATGTTGTACGCGGACAAGTCACCGTGGATCCGCTCCTTGGACAGAAGCAGGTCAATGTTCCACACGACGCGCTCATAGAGCGACTTCAGTTCATCGCGATCGAGAGTCACCGTATTGAGAGCCGGCGCGGCGCTGTCTACATCCCCTATGTAACCCATCAGAATGGCATTCTTCTCCATCGCATAGGGTTTGGGGACATCCGCTCCCACGGCATGCAGCATTTCAAGTGTCTGAAACTCGTATGCTATCCACGATTGATGACGGAGTTCTTCGCCATAATTCGTGCGTTTTGCCATAGCATGGATATCAGCGCTTTTTACAAGAGCGTTACCTTCTGCATCAAGATCAACTCGTCCTACGCGATATTGACCATCGTTTTTGAGATTACGCAACGAGCGCGGACGATATACTTTCGCCGCGACAAGATCCGTATCCACCTCAGCCCCAGCCTGGCACAGATATACAGAGGCCTCCTTCCCACCCTTCAATCGCCGCAACACATCTGTGACCCATTTGTGCTCATAGAAATCGCCCAGCGATTCGAGCAGCCACCATTCTTCAAAACGTGCAGCCTGATACGTGAAATCGAAACTTCTGCTTGAATCATCCTGTCCCTTCAGGAAACCCGCATTGGCTTCGCGCACATATTTGAAATGCCGTGGAGGAAAGCGTTGACGGCGCTTATCTTTGTTTATGAAATTTTCAGTTTGTTCGTTGCTATCTAATTCATCGAACAGATCGATGTATTCATCAGTATTCATTTTTAATACTTACCTTATTAAATCAAAAACCACAGGTACGA
>DAINRK010000737.1:0-2230 GCA_036741855.1 Anaerolineales bacterium | reverse complement strand
TGCACTTCCATACAACCAGCGATGGGGTGTTCCTCATCGAGAATGAGTCGCCCATTTGGTTTGAGCAGTTGCGCGATGATGTCTGCCCATCCCCCCAGATCAGGGAGCCACACAATTGCACCGCCTCCCGTAAATACAAGATCAAACTTCTCGTCAAATAATTCTGAAGGTAAGGCGTAGATATCCGAGGCTATAAAACGTACAGTTAAACCAGCGGCAGCGGCTTTCAGTTTTGCCAATTCGATTTGTTTCGGGCTGATGTCAACTCCGGTTGCATCGACACCTCTGTTTGCCCATGAGAGCGTATCCTCACCTGTCGCGCACTGCAAGTGACAAAGAGTCAAACCATGGACATCCCCAGCTACATCCAAAACTCTATCACTCAGGATGGAGCCGCCTTTGGCAAAGAATTCAGCTCTCTCCATTCCTTTGTGTCGAACTTCCGCGATCTCATCCCAAGCCCTGCGGTTCTGATCGGTGTATCGTTCGATTTCTGTCATAGATCATCCCTCATTCATATTTTGTGTGGTTATGAAGCAATCGTCAATATCAATCCTTCATCTTTGCAGGTTCGTTCAATCTGTTGGATGATGTCATCCGGTGGAAAGGATAACGATTCTCTTGATGACCATGTAACATACTGACCGGATGGGATTTCTTCCAGTTTGGATTTTAGCTCATCCAGAGTGGAAAGAACAACATCTGAAGATTTAATTTCATCCAATGTCTTTTCGCGGTTTGTCCCGATCAGCAGCGAGAATTTCCATTGGTAACCATCCTGCCAGCTGTAAAGCTCATAGCCTTTCATGGATTCTCCTAAAGGAGTAGGAGCCTGCTGCGAGGCAGTTCCACAACTGGAAAGCAGCGCACCAAGCAGGATGGCAAACAGAAACGATCGTGTTATTTTCACTTTTCATTCTCCTTGTTAGAAAATGGCGATATCTCTTTTTAGACCCACCTGTTATCAAAAGGTTCCTGTTCAACAAAAAACTTTGAAGGTTTTGTTTAGTCTTATTGGGTTTTCTGCGCAATGATACAAACGTGATTTTCCGGAAATTGATCATATTCAAGATGTTTACACGTACAGCCGTACTCGTCAATAAGCCGCAAAAACTCATTCACCCCGAGTGTACTATAGTCAAAGGTTTCCCCTTCAAAGCCACCTGAGAGTTCTTCAGGGCCAATCGTTCCACCGCAGGTGAACAAAAGCACGCCTCTGGAATTTAATCCATCACACATTTTATTAAGGACAGGCTTTTGTTCTTCAAGAGGAAGATGAAATGTGCTATCCCATGCAGAGATAAGATCATATTTTTGCGGGAATTGCCATGTGCAAATATTTTCCGCGTAAAAGGCCACATCGGGATGCCTTTGCTTTGCCAAGGAGATCATCTCAGCTGAAATATCCACGCCTGTAGGAGTAAATCCATTTTTGATCAAGACGTCAATGAATCGACCACTGCTGCCACAGCCTACGTCCAGCGCAGTGGATTTATTTTCTGTAAACTTAATTGCCCGCTCCAACGCAGGTATGCCGTAGGTCGAATTCAAATGTTGCTGCTGCCAGTACAGGGCAATTCGGTCGTAATGCGAACCTGTTTCTTCTGGTTTCATATGATTTGGACGTTCACGTTTGAGAAACCGAGGAAGCGACTGAGGTCTCGCGCCTCTTCATGCAGGCTGGCAGCGATGCGTCTTGATAGTGGCCCAAACTTCGTCACCTTAACGCGGAGGCGATCCCCGTCCCGAGTGTATTCCCAAACAGCGGCGATGCGGCCATCTACAAGAACTACGGGTGCAATCCATCCTTGCGGGCGGTAGATATTCGGTCTGTGCTGCATCGCCACAAGATGTTCCCTCTCCTTATGCCCAAGGAGATACGAATCGAAGTACGGCAAAAGACGGACTAGCGGGCGTTCGAACTCAGCCTGCGCCAGTTCGTCGAGATCCTTCCGAAGGACAGTCGCCTCCCAACCCTCCACATTGACGTGCGCTAAGTCGGCTTGCTCACGCGCCCATATCTTGCGAGCCTCCGTGAGCGCGAGGCCGCTCCATAATGCAAAGTCGGTAACTGTCGCTGGACCAAAAGCGCGCAGATACATGTGCAGGAGGATTCCTTCTGCCTGTTCCCTCGATATATCTTGCCATTTTTGGATCCATGCGTCGGCTCGAACGAACGTTGGCTCGTTACCACGATTTGGGCCATAGCAGATAACCCCACGAGCGCCCG
>DAINRK010000736.1:0-2236 GCA_036741855.1 Anaerolineales bacterium | reverse complement strand
TTTACGAATATCAATCCCTGTCGGTGTACCGCGGAAATCAAGCGATGGCATCGTGAAGAATTTGCTTTCGGCAAACGTGATTTCATACATCTCAAGTGTGGCGTTGATCGCGTCTTTGGGTGTACCGCCCACAAACGTGACAATCGCGGGCGCGGTCGCCATGGCGAATCCACCGATGCCTGCTGTTTCAGTGATTGCACTATCGCCAATATCGGGATTGGCATCATCCTGAGTGAAGCCTGAGAAAAACAAACCAACTGGAATTTCAGCCGGAGCGGTGAACCATTCCTTCTCTCCCAACCCACTCACACGGATGCCAAAGTCCGTGCCGTTGCGCGCCATTGTGGTGACGATCGTACTGCCTTCAATGCCATGCGCCGCGTCAGTCATTGCCTTACAAGCTGCCATGACCGGGTTCAACACACTCAATGCATTATCGCCAAGGAATTGAAGCACTTCCGATTCAACCGTAGCATCTTTCACCACTTTTGCAATCAACGGAGAAATCAATTTCAAATAAATCAGCGAACCGGCTTTGTTACGGTTATGCCCCTCATCGCCCATGTGTAATGCTTCTCCAATCAGAGCGCGCAGATCAAGCCCATTAGATTGCGCCAGTGCATCCGCCAACGCCACTCCAAGCACATCGTTCATCCAATGCAATTTCTTCAACACATCTTCGCTATACGCACCATAACGAAGAACTTTTCCATAGCCTTCATTCAAATTCGAAAATGATTTATTTCCATGTTCGGCATTCTCGACCACATAGACTTTCATCGAAGCAGATGTTACTCCTGCCATCGGTCCGACCGCGCCATGATGATGACACGAATCAAACTCGACCTCGCCTCTTTCCACCATTGCTGTTGCTTCTGCCTCCGATTGTGCGATGCTTTCGAACAACATCGCCCCAACGATCGCCCCCCGTAGTGGACCCGACATCCGCGCCCATTCGATGGGTGGACCCGCGTGGAGGAATAGATTATCTTTCATCTCAGGGATGACATCCCGCGCAGTAGCGACAGCCTTCAAAATAGGTCTTGCTTCCATCAGGCGGTTGACAGCGGTTGTATTGGCGGCATCAATATCCATCATTATCTCCGTGGTTATTCGAGAATTAGAAGATTGGAGAATTCTCTGATTCTCTAATTCTCTTTCTTGCTTTTCATCTTTGCTAACAACGCAGCTAACTTCTCGTTCCCACCAGCAGGCGGACGCCATTCCACATGAACAGCTTGCGCGCCTTGTGAAGTCAGGCTTTCGTAAAATGATTCCAATCCAACATTGATCGCGGCAAGAGGCTGTTTCAATTGTTCAAGATTAACAGGCGGGAATTGATTGGATTCGTGATGATTAAACTTCAAACTTATATACTCAACTGCTTCCGCTGCGGTGCGAAATACAACAACGCCTACATCTTTTAATTGGTCAATCTGAGACTGAATATTTTGCGGGTCATCATCCGTGCCAATGACTATAGAGACAAACTCAATATCAGTCCTTTGCGAATGGATCTCTTTTATTACCGGAACTAACTCACTAGCAGGGTCAAAATGGGAACCTTCGCCAAGAACCACGTCGAACAAAATCATTCCGACTTCGGGATCTGCAGCTTCCTGTTTTATGCGGCGAATTCGTAAATCATTGTCAATCATTGGGTGGAGGCGTCCAACCATGAAGAACTCATCGCCCAGGTCAATGATGGTATGAGCTTCGCTGTGAAGTGGGTCTTTTAGGTTCTGGTTATTGGTAATTGGACCATTTGAATAAATTGGACTGAGACTTGCCTGCAAGCCAAGCAAAGTTTCGTATGCGAGCGTTCCGCCTGAGAATAAACCACGCAGATAGCGGCTTGAGACTGGAGACTCTTCAGTAGTTTCTGTTTTCTGATCTCCAATCTTTACTGCAAGTTCAGCCGCTTCGCTCAAACTGATCGCAAAATGTAAATTGCCTATCTTCCTTGCTGGTGGAGGGTAGCCGATGAAATAGATAACAACAGGCTTGCCTGTTCCCTGTGCAGCCGATATCAACTGTGTTGCCACATCAGGTGACGGCGGTTTCGAAATTAACGCAATCACTTTCGTTTCAGGGTCACGCGCTAATAAATCCAAGGCCTGATTTGCTGTAATCGCGCCGACATCAGATTTGAGGTCGCGCCCACCGGTGCCAATAGCATGCGAAATGCCTGACCCCAGATTATGGATTTGTACTGTCACTGCCTGGGTTCCCGTTC
>DAINRK010000735.1:0-2255 GCA_036741855.1 Anaerolineales bacterium | reverse complement strand
TGTTGATGCTGGCGTTCGGCACCGGGGTCAACATGACGATGTTCAGCATCGTCGCCACGCCGACTATCCAGGTATGGATTGCTCGCTCTATTGCTCGCGCACCTTATTGGATGCTAATCATACGCAGATTGCGAGGACCAGGAAGTGTTCCCCTGCTCATTCACAGGCCCCGATGTCGAAGCCGCCGTCTTGCGGGCGTGCCCGTGTAGTCCGTTGTCACGACGTTGGAGAGATCGAAGCCGGCATTAATGGCCCGGCTCCCCGCCTGGAGGTGGAAGTCGGCCGTGCTCGCACTCACAAAGTGTGGATCACTAAATAAGATATTCTGCTCAATTTTCGCTATTTGTAACAGCGTAAGAACCTGCTAGAAAGCTGAGAATATTTTCACCTATGTAGACAGCCGTGTCGCGATATTGCGAGTATCTCAAAAGTGACGGGTGAGACAGTGTGGTTGCTCGCATCCTTTCACTTTCTTTGGAGTAGAAGAGACAAGCCTATGAAGCTTCAACAAGAAGTCAAAATAGCGGTGCTCATTCCGTGTTATAATGAGGAAATCACAATTGGGAAAGTAGTTGATGATTTTCGGCGTGAGCTTCCTTCCGCAACAGTTTACGTTTTTGATAACTGCTCGACAGATTCAACAGCCAAAATAGCTCACGAACACGGTGCCATAACGGTGAAAGAATGCCGAAAAGGGAAAGGTTTTGTTGTTGAGCGTATGTTTGGCCGTATCAAGGCGGATGTTTATGTAATGGTTGATGGGGACGATACTTATCCTGCTGAGTATGTTCATAAACTTCTCGCACCGGTTTTATCCGAAGATGCAGACATGGTTGTTGGTGCACGGCCTTTAAAGAAGACAGAAGGACCTTCTCGTCCATTTCATGTGTTTGGAAATAAACTCGTCTGTTACTTGGTCAACTGGATGAGTCAATCCCAACTTACGGATATCATGAGTGGTTATCGGGCATTTAACAGGCTTGTTGTAAATAATATCCCTGTTATTTCTCCAGGGTTCGAAGTTGAAACAGAGTTGACTCTTCAGATGCTTTATTACAGACTAAAAATTGTTGAGATAAGCATCCCGTATAAGGAAAGACCAACCGGTAGTGAAAGTAAGCTGAGGACTTTTCATGATGGGTTCTATGTATTGTGGAAAATCTTTAATCTTTTTAGAGCGTTTAAACCTTTGACTTTCTTTGGTAGTCTTGGATTATTGTTTTTGGCTTTGGGGGTACTGGCGGGATTTTTTCCGGTTCACGACTACTTTACAGATCCTAATCATTATATACGACATCTTCCGATGGCAATCTTAGCAACAGGTTTGGTCATTCTATCCGCAGGTTGTGCCTTTTTAGGCATATTGCTCCATGCACTCAACTGGCGCTTCCTGGAATTGCACAATGTCCTCACTCGTGAAGCATCGCAGCCATAGACGAAAATATTGAACATAGTCCTAGAGATCGCGCTAACTTTGGAGGATTCCGAATCATTTGAGGATGAAATTGCTATTGTCCACGAATGCAGTAAAGTAAGCAGTGTATGAAGGTACTTAGATGAAGGGAGCAAAAACAGTCTTATACTACAAAACCAAAGAGCTGTTCCCCCGAGTTGTGTGTCTAAGCTTGACAGTGCTCATATGTGTAGGTTTTATATTGCGCATTGCCGCGGCAGAGGTGTTTGGGGGCGGCCTCAGTAATGAAGAATACCAAGCTGATGAAGCGGACTACGCAAGCTTGGCTACTCATATTGCTCAGGGCAGGGGTTTTACTAATAGCAAGGGTATCCCAACAGCCTATCGCCTTCCCGGTTTACCGTTATTATTGGCTATGCTTATTAGCCTAACAGGTCCCAAAATTGCAGTAATGAGGGTATTTATGGCTGTAGTTGGGTCGCTGCTCATCCCAGCTTGTTATCTTCTAGGTCGATCAATGACAGGATCCCAGAAGGTAGGATGGATTGCTGCCGCAATCGCAGTTTTCTTTCCAACGTGGGTGATTCCATCGAGTGTTATTTCATCCGATATTCCAGCAGCTATAATGGTTACCTTGATGGCGTGGATGCTGATCGAAGGTTATCGGCGTCAGTCTCTGTTGTGGATCGTAGGAGCCGGAGTTCTCTGGGGCGCCGCCGCACTGGTGCGAGCGGTATGTCTGGCATATGCTCCCGGAATTGTCCTATGGTTGTTACTCATTATGCCTGGTTGGAAGAGGCGTCTGGCCGCTGTAGTGGCTACGATAGTCCCATGCGCCTGC
>DAINRK010000734.1:0-2271 GCA_036741855.1 Anaerolineales bacterium | reverse complement strand
GTCCCTGCCATCGATCTTCAAATGTAAATAATCACCGACTTTCAAACCCGGAAGATAATTTAGAACTGCTTCACTGATTGCCAGTTTGCGTACATCAGAGGAATTAATGAATCGCCCGGAAACAAGCAGCGGTTTTACAAGTTCCGTTTCTGCAGGGGGTGCGAGAATATTCAGGTTATCCACGACGTTGCCATCGATGCCATATAACTCAGAACTGACAAATTGCCAACCTTCTACTCGCGCTACCTCGGGCATTTGCATCGCGAATTGATTGATTTCATCCACACGATATGGCACATCGAAATCAAGCGTAACATCTGCACGGAAATATTTTCCAATCTGCCCGATATAGTCATGTAGGGTGACTCTCACATTGAAGACCGAGATAAAGATTGCGCCGCCCATCGTCAGCGTGAACAACGTTAGAGCAAGTCGGCCTTTTCGTCTAAATGTGTTTCGCAAGGAGATAACGAATGGACGCGGGAAATGTACGCCCCGGGCGGCAAGGATATGCGTCACTTTAAATTGCATCCAATCCAACCAGGATAATCGAGTCTCGCTACCTGCGGCCTGACTCTGCTCTTCAACCAGACCTCCGCTGAGGGCGCGCAGGACAGTAATACGCGAGCCATTGAGGACAGGCACCAGCCCCGCAATCAACGGGACAAGTAGCCCCACTGCAATTTGTACAAGCAATGCCATCGGCACAATACGATAACCCAGTAAATTGAAATTCAACTCACCTGCGAGAAACAACGCCAGGCCATAGGCGCCCTGTCCACCCAGTGGAATGGCAATCATCAATGCTAAAACACCGAAAGCCATGATAAGCGTCAAATACATACGGAAGACTTGACGTCTCTGCCCGCCAACCAGTTTGATGATACCGATATATCTCAAATGTTGGTTGAGCAATGCGTTCAGCGTATTCGCGATCAATGAACTGGACAAAAACACGATCAGGATTCCCAATGCCATGAGAATGCCGAGAACAGCATTGATCGTTTCTGCAAGGGGATGTTCATGAGTTTTGGAAAACCGAGATCGAGTGACTACTACATCCCCTTTTTCGATCTTATTTTTCAATGCCGCACCCACTTCGTGAATGTGGAGTAAATCGTCACCATCGCCTGATACGGTCACATAGGCGCGGTTATAAAGCTTTGGATGCCCGAGATACTGCAATGTATCCGTAGTGATATATGCAGACGGCGATGCAAGAAAATCCCCTGCACCGGCAGCCGTATCCTGAACAATGCCAACGACGGGCAGCCTCTTCGTTGAACCATCAGGAAGTTGAAATTCAAGGCTTCCTCCCAGTTCAACTTCCAGGTGTTGAAGCGCATTCTCTTCGAGCAAAACCTCGCGCTTATCAGGAACCATCTTCCCATCAATGTGAGTCAACAGATTGATCGTGTTCTCTTCGAATTTATCGAATGCGGTCATATCAAGCGTTGTCCACGTTTCGGAACCAGGCACACGTACGCGGATATTAAAGACGCGTCTCGCCTCAGCACTTTCCACCTGGCGTTGATTCCGAATGGAGGCCAGTACATTTTCATCAAAATTCGACATACGCATTTCAATATTCGCAGGGTGTTTCGCTGAATAGGAGATACTCATATCAGTCGAAATGATCTGATAAGCGCCTGATATGACGCCAATGGTAAATACGCCCACTGCGATGGAGAAAACAACAAGCAGTGTGCGTCCTTTGTTATCGATAAGGTCGTGAAGTACCTTTCGCCAGCGAGGTTTCATAATTTGATTCATGTCATTGCGAGGAGGGTTGAGACGCAATAGCGTCGAAATCCGACGAAGCAATCTCAGACTTATGAGGAGATTGCTTCGCCACTCGCTCCGCTCGGGCTCGCAACACTTGCACCTGACGCAAGTGCAGGTGTGACATCACTTTTCTTGCTATCTCCAATCAACACACCATCAGCAATGGTGATATTACGAGTTGTTCGCGAAGTCATCGATGGGTCGTGCGTCACCATCACAATCGTTTTGCCGCGCCGCGATAATTCTTCGAACAGGTCAATAATGGCGCTGGCAGATTTGGTATCGAGATTCCCAGTTGGTTCGTCTGCAATTAACACAGGAGGGTCACAAGCCAGGGCGCGGGCAATCGCCGCGAGTTGTTGCTGCCCGGTAGAAACCAGCACAGGCAGCTTGTTGGCAAATTCATCCAGCCGGACCATCTTAAGCAGTTCCATGGCTCGTTCGGGGCGCCCATCAAAATCGTACATGTCGGCATAATCCATGGGG
>DAINRK010000733.1:0-2276 GCA_036741855.1 Anaerolineales bacterium | reverse complement strand
GCCCCAAAAGATGCAAACGTGCCTCCGAGTGCAGTCGGCTTCCGTCAGGCAGCGTTCAACCTAAGCATAATGGCAGTTTGGCAGGATCCGACACTGGACGCTGAACAGATCACTTGGGCTCGTGAGTCCGCAGCAGCCATCGAGCCATGGTCGTTCAGCGGCGGTGGCTATGTTAACTACATGCAGGCTGATGAGCCTATTGAACGCGTGCGCGCTACATTTGGAAGCGAAACATTCGATCGCCTTCAGAAGCTCAAGCAAAAATATGATCCTCAAAACGTTCTGCGCCGCAACCAGAACATTCCACCGCTCTGATAAGAAATTACACCTGCACACAATGCAACAAATAAAATAAAATTGGTGCAAATGAAAATCCATCTGGTCGACGGCACATATGAATTATTCCGAAACCATTTCGGTGCGCCTCCTAAAAAATCCGCGAGCGGACAAGAAGTGGGCGCGACACTCGGACTCATGCGCAGCCTTTTGATGCTGCTGCAGAGTCCGGGAGTGACGCATGTGGCGGTCGCCTTTGATCATGTAATAGAATCGTTTCGTAACAAACTTTATTTGGGATACAAAACCAGCGAAGGTGTTGATCCAATTCTCCTGGCGCAATTCCCATTGGCTGAAAAGGCCGTTTCCGCATTGGGTGCGGTGGTTTGGCCCATGGTCAAGTTTGAGGCGGATGACGCGATAGCCACCGCCACAGCAAGATTCAAGAAAGATAAATCTGTAGAACAGATTGTTATTTGTTCTGTTGATAAGGATCTAGCTCAAATGATAGAAGGTAAGAAAGTTGTCTGTTGGGATAGACGCCGCGAGATTATTTTGGATGAAAAAGGTGTAGTGGAAAAATTTGGTGTGGAACCGGAATCCATTCCAGATTACCTCGCCCTCGTTGGTGATTCTGCGGATGGTTATCCTGGCATTCCGGGATGGGGAGCGAAATCTACTTCCACTGTGCTTGCCAAATTCAAACATATTGAATCTATTCCTAAGGACCCTAATAAACTCGGGTTAGGTTTGGGTCGTGCTACAACACTTGTCGAAAACCTTCAACAGAATTACAAAGATGCTTTGTTGTTCAAAGAATTATCCACGCTTCGTAAAGATGTCCCTCTTAAAGAGACACTCAATGATTTGAAATGGCAGGGTGCATATCAGCGATTGAGGAAATTATGTCAGGAATTGAGGGATGAACGAATCCCCGAGCGGGTTATGAAGTGGCGGTAAATGACTCCGGACAGGTGTGATGGCGATTTATCGATTACGTTGCCTAGTCTGGCTCAGTCAATAACTCTCCGCCTCGTTCCTTCAACTTGTTCTGTGGCTCGCGCACATCTGTGAAAGCATCCAACTTCTGCACTTGATTGTCCCAGTGAGGGTTAAAGGTTAACGTGTTTCTCTCGAACATCCCTTGAAAAAGACCGATTATACGCTTATCTTTGTGAAGTGCCTCCGGTTGAATTTATTCTGATGCTTCAGCGGTTTGCAGTTGCAGGCGCAAAGCGGCGCTCCAGATTGCCAGCGGAGCGAGACTGCCAACTGCCAGCATCAGGACGATGATACGTGGAGCGAGATGAAATTCGTCCGTGACGAAACCCGTCAGCCAGAGGGAGATAGAGACGGCCAGCGTAAAGACAGCGAAATCGAACGCGAAGACTCGCCCCAGCAAATGATTGGGCACAGACATTTGCAGCAGCACATCACTATATGTCCAGTTGACGGAGCCACCTATGCCGCGCAAGATGCAACCAAGCAAGGCAATTGGTAGAGAAGGGGCAACGCCCACTATCAGCCATGCGAGCGGCATGCACACGAATCCACCGAGAATGGCGCGTCGCAACCACGTCACGCTTGAATCGCCGAGGCGGTTTGCAATGAGCGGACCGATGACAGCGCCCACCCCAAAAGCAGTGAACATCAAGCCCAGGGTGGTTGCACCCTCCTGTCCCTCGCGAAAGACGCGCGAAGCATATATGGCAGAGATGATGTCGAAACTACCGACCTGTCCCAACGCTTTGACTAACGTCACAAGTCCAACATCCAGGTTTTTTCGCACATACCGCAAGCCATCTACAAAATTTTTCCAGCCGCTTTCCAGCGCGTGGACAGCGTTAGAACGGAATTGGCCAGTGATGCTGAGCACCAGGACCGCCGAAACGAGAAAACTTAATGCATCCACGATCAGGGAGACGCGCACGCCAAAGAGGGAAGCAGTGAGCCCACCGAGAGCACCGCCAAGTGTGAGCATAGCAGACCAGGTGATGCTG
>DAINRK010000732.1:0-2278 GCA_036741855.1 Anaerolineales bacterium | reverse complement strand
GTCATCTTCGTTACACGACAGATACTGGAATCAAACGAGACCGTATCTTGTGGCATTGCCTGTTGCACGTTGTCAATCATGGTACACAACATCGCAGTGAGGCCGCCGCGCTGCTCACGGAATATGGTCACTCACCTGGAGATCTTGATTTCACTGTATTTCTGAACGACTACAAAGCATGAATGGACAAACTCGCGCCAACATCAAACCAGGTATGACCGTGCTTATCGTCCTGAAACAGGACCAACGCACTGGCAAATTAACCAGAGGCGTTGTCAAAGACATTCTTACTAAATCTCCGAATCATCCACATGGTATCAAAGTCCGTTTGTCCGATGGGCAGGTGGGAAGGGTAAAAGAGATCGTGGATGACGGGGAATAATTGATGATAGTATAGGAGAATTGAACTAATCTACCAACTTGCATATCCCGAATAAATCCCTGATAATTGAACGAGTATATCAATGAAAACACATCGAAGGAAGTTATTCTTCTGGTTCATCACACTAACGCTGATCCTTGCCTGCGCCCCGGCTCTTCCCACCCCTGTCGCTCTCGCTACAACTGACCCGAATTCCATCAACCTCTTTATTGCACAGACAGCAAATGCTGCAGCCACACAAACCATTGCAGCTATACCGCCATCCACATTAACAGCAACAGTTACCTCCACACCGCGAAATACATTCACCCCGGAACCCAGCGTCACCCCTTTCCAGACATTTATCCTTCCCACTCCGACTCCAATTCAAAGGATTCAATATTTCCGCGTCAAACATGATAGCCAGCTTGCCATCTTCAATTTCAAATCCCGCACGGCGGATAAAGAGTGGGGCGGCCGCGCGCAAACGCCCGAAGTTGTGCCCTTATTTGGATCGCCCAGTACTGCCGCTTCAACAAACAGGACAAGATTAGAGGGGGGATGGGAAACCCTGATTAATTTCCTGAATAACAATAATCAAGACAAGCTGGATTATTTGAAGTCACCAAATACAGGTTTATTTAATACATCGGGTTTCCCTCAATTGGAAAGCCTGACGATGGGTGGAAATATCATCACTTTAGATGAAATCCGCGGCGAATGGGGCAGGGTCCATACACTTCCTTATAGTCAGCCGCCTGATGCTGCAGGAGTTAACTATGTGACCCGGCCGGACCTGATCCATAAATTTGTTGTTGTGTCCTGGAGAAGGGACTCTAAGATGACCTACATCGTCAACCCGCCGCGCGGTGACCTCTACTGGCCCCTGGTATCCGCACAGCCCGTCTGGATTGAAATGAGCAGACTCGAAAAATTCCCGAACCTGCCGATGACTGTCACTGCGAATACAACCCTATTCGTTCAAAGAACACCTGGCCCAAAGATTGAACCCGCTGAAACGCAGTTGGAAGAGGGAGAAACTGCGAGAATTGTTGAGTATTACCCATCCGCTTCGAACGTTTGGGGCAGGATATTGGGCGGCGGCTGGATTCCCCTGCTTTGGTACACCGGTGGTCCAACAACATCCTATCTTACTTCCTGGAAAATGGAAACCGTCCCACCGCCTCCTCATCCCCTTGAATAATTCATCTTACGCAAAATTCCTTGGGATTGTCGTAAGGATGACTCACCATGGTGGGTTACCCATACCATGGTATGCTAATGAAGAAAGGGAATGACGATGATTCGTACACTTGCACATCTCAACTTTGTGACCAATGACCTCTCCAAAATCATCGACTTCTATGTCAATAAGCTTGGGTTGAAGGTCAAGTTCACGTTGAATAACAAGGAGGGAGAGCCGTTCGGATATTACTTCGAATGCGGCAACACCACCTTCCTTGAATTTTTCGATCAGGGTATGGCTGCAAAGGTATGGGGCGGAAAAGTTGAGGAACTCACCATTGGCAACCGCTACAGGCATTTTTGTCTTGAAGTGACGGGCCTGGATGAATTTTGCAAGGACCTCACAAGCAAAGGCTTGGATGTCTCAGAGATCAGCATGGGAATGGACAACTCGCGTCAAGCCTGGATCGCTGACCCGGACGGCAACCAAATCGAGTTGATGGAATACGGTCCCAACAGTTTGCAGCTCACGGGGCAATAATTTATCAGCTAGCTCAAGCCGCCGAGAGCAAACGTATTCGCATTATCGAACAATCACCGCGTCTATCGTGCCTCTGGCATCCGTGGGGCCCGTGAAGACAAAACGTAATTCATGAGGTCCAACCGGGAATCTCCCGCTATAGTCCCAGCGTTTTTGGAACAGAGTCTCAGAGGTTTTTTGATCTAGAGTCG
>DAINRK010000731.1:0-2279 GCA_036741855.1 Anaerolineales bacterium | reverse complement strand
CTCGGTACTATCGTGCATCGTGGACCCGATGATTCGGGTTGTTACGTGAATGCTAGCAGGCGATTGAGAAGAAAGAGCAGATCGTGGTGGGCGTCAATCAATTCCAGGTGGAAGAAGAAATGACACTGGAGCGATTAAGAGTTGACCCCGCAATTGAGGCTTCGCAACGGGCGAGGTTGAAGGAGTTAAGAGAGACTAGAGATCAGAGACTAGTTGAAGATTTGCTTGAGAAGTTGAAGGTCGCTGCAGTTGGCACGGAGAATTTGATGCCGTTAATTGTTGAATGTGTCGAAAACGATATTACGCTCGGTGAGATTTGTAATACCCTGAGAGTTGTGTGGGGTGAGTACGTCGCGGAGGGGTTTTAGGGGAAAGTTATGGATTCCCACCGTAGCCAGATTCTCCATGTTCTTCTAGGTATAGCCGTTGGAATTGTGGCGTTTTGCATCACGTCCTTTTTACTGCTCTATGCATCAGTAACTCTGCTTGGGTATTTACAGATCGATTTCGTACTCTCTTCTCAATTGGTAGTACTCATTTTGCTTTCCAGTATCGTGGGACTCATTCTCGCAATATTTGTGGGAGTAAAGTATTATCGTCATAAGGGAAAATTGCAGTGAGATGCCTCATGTCTCTCTTCATCGAGATTTGTAATACGGTTCAAAATGGAGGGGAGAATTTCAAAAGTTGGTGCATCAAAATAAACATCTCCTAAATGCCATTCTATAGAGGGTTGTTTTGATCTTGGGTCGGTGCTACGCTGTCAAGCGTTCCGAGACAAATTGACCATTGTTGTATGTTTTTAGAGGATCCAATAATGCAAAGAACATCCTTTTTGACGCGTATGATCTGGCTAGGCTTATGCATCACAGGACTGGCTGCATGTATCTCGCGGACCCCGAGCGCGTTAACATCTGAACCTGCTCAGACAGCTACGCCAATTACTCCATCACCTGCCCCTTCTGTTATCAATCAAAGTGTAATTCTCTACCGCGGAGACTCACAACGCACTGGAGTCTATAACGTACCAGCCATTCGGTACCAGCCTGAAGTGAAGTGGCAAACAAAAATGGGATCAGCATTACTCACCTCCCCACTGATCGTAGGGGATATTCTTTATACAGGTTCACCAAATGGGACTCTATACGCCTTGAATAATGAAACTGGTGAGGAGATTTGGTCTGTCAGCGGATTTGGTCATCTCGAAAATTCAGGCGCAGTGTCTGGTGATGTGATCCTCGCCGGAGGATACAGTCAAGATGTGAAGGCACTGGATCGGCATACAGGGAACGAGCTTTGGTCTTTCAAAACCGAAAACACCATACAAGCCGCACCATTGATAGTAGATAAACTCGCATATATTGCCACATATCATGCTGTGTATGCCCTCGATCTGGATTCTGGATCATTGATCTGGGAGGTTTTAACCGGTACTGAAGATGCATATATGGGCGCACCTGCCTACGACAATGGCGTCATCTACACCACTGGCGGGAAACTTCTCCTTGCTCTGGAAGCTGATACGGGCAAAGAAATCTGGCGTGTTGAAAGCGATGAGATGTTCCTTGGGTTGGCCGTTGCCAATCAAGCGATTTATGTGGGAAATTGGGATCATTATCTTTATGCCTTCGATCAATTGACAGGTGAAGAACGCTGGAAATTTCAAGCCAGTAGTGAGCTTTGGTTGCCGCCTGCAGTGAACGAGGACACTGTTTATTCCGGTAACCTCGATACATTCTATGCCATCAATGTACAAACAGGCGAACTTCGCTGGTCGTTCAAAACCAGTGGAAATTTGGTCAGTGAACCAATCATTGCTGAAGATGTCATTTACATGACCGATGGCAATCACGAGACCAGCCGCAGTCCGCATCACCTTTACGCGCTGGACGCGAAAACAGGAGAGGAATTGTGGGTGTTCGAAATTACGAGCACATTTCTCCCCGCGCCTGCGGTGGGAGATGGCGTGATTTATTTAACTTCCACGGGTGAGGTCTTTGCGCTGGAATAAAGATTAGCCACGCCTGTTTTCATGGAGGTGCTACTTCGAGTAAACTTGGGGAATGGCAACACCGCATACCCAACGGTTGATCGAGATCAAAAACCTTCGCAAGGTATATCAAACACCTGCAGGCGATTTCACGGCTGTGAACGGAATCAATGTAGAGGTGCAGAGAGGGGAGTTTGTTGCTATTATCGGAAAATCGGGGAGCGGAAAATCCACGTTCATTAATATGATCACAGGCATAGATCGTCCCACTTCCGGGGAGATCGTGATC
>DAINRK010000730.1:0-2282 GCA_036741855.1 Anaerolineales bacterium | reverse complement strand
GAAGTGAACCAGCGCGTTTTCAATCAGATCGTCAACGCCCTCGGAGGGCAATTGGTTGCACACGACTAGGTTCATGAAATGATCCGGCAGGTCTGTCATCAGCCAGGTCAGGTAGCGGCCGATGGACAATTCCACGTTTGGTGACTGAGCCAGACAATAATGATACGCCTCCCAGTTTGCCCTGATGGCGGATTTCACTGATTTCCTTCCAGAGAGTTCAGTCAAGATATTTTTCATGCGAAAAGTTGATAAAGATAGTTCTGGAGCAAAGCCAGCCAACATTTGAAGCGAAGAACTGTTCATAACCTAAGACCACCTTTCCTTGACTCAAAGCGGAGTGATATCTTTGCCGGCTTTCTCCACCATCATCGTTTTGTAATCAGACCAGTTGCCGAGGTACATTTTTGCCACCTAATCACCTTCGAAGACGATCAGGTGGGTGCAGATGCGGTCGAGGAACAATGTTCTTAAAACGGTTTGAACCTCATCAGCCAGAGGAGGATGGCAAGCCCAACGATACCTACAGTCGAAACGATCAGCGCATTCGGCGCGTTACGCGCCTCATCAAATTCTTTTTGCGTGGCGGACAAGTCCACATTTGTTTTTCTGGCTTCAATCAGGCGCCGGGCAGCGTTCGAGATCATGCCGTAGTAACCCGCCCCATATTTATACATGACCCAGGATACTATCAGGAAGACAAGCGCTGAAAGCCAAATCCACCATTGTCGCCACCATACAGTCATAAATGCAGGAGCAAAGCCGAAGAGCCCCATTGCCACGGTGAGATACCTGACATACTTGATGTCGGGAACATTATTGAAGAAAGTCAGGCTTCGTTCAGGGTCGGGCTCGCCGCGGAATTTCAGCATCGCGGCGGCATGGGCTCCGTGTGTGAGCATGAATAGAAAGGCGAAAAAGATGTGCAGAAGTACCAGCCAGTTGTACATGTAAGACTCCTTAACCACTACAACTATGACATGTCATTGCGAGCGCACGTTGCGAAGTGATCTTCGTGCCGTCTGCAACGGACTCAAACTGGATACTTACCTGTACCTTTGCAATCCTGGTGGCTTCGCTCTCATAAGTGATTTTCTTGTTCACCGCGTATTCCGCTGTACGAGTATTCCCAAAGGCAGCCCAATAAGCAGAATGTGCTGCAGGACGAGTTCGATGAGCAGCCACAATGGTGGAGCTGGCAACGCAGGCGCGGCACTGAGAGGCAGAACGATAAGGTTCATTACGATGAAGACGCCAAACCCATACAGGATCGAGCCAGGAATGACATTGCGACGCAGGAGCGGAATTCGGTCGACGCTGAAAATAAAAACGCCAGCCATAATCGTGATCATAATGAAATCAAGGACCAGCCCAAGCAAGGCAGTGGCGAGTCCGCCCTTAAAGGCAGCGTCGCCCATTGCTCCGCTGGCTACAAATTGCAATGAGCTAATAATTGGAGTCTTAAGAATCAGCCCAAAAACGATTCCTTGTTGGACCAAAAAATGGAGAAAACCAGAGATAATGCCGCCGATCACACTTAAGCGGAGGAGTGAATTGCGGCTGTTGGAGAAAGTACTAGCGATAGTAGACATAATAATTGTTCCTTTTAACTTATATCGTCTCATCATGACTGTTGAACTCGATCAAGTTCCCTTCGGGATCGAAAAAGTAAAACATCCGACAGTGCAGCCAACTCGATGTATTTGAATGTACGATCTCAATGCCGAGCTGCTCTATCCGTTTCTTTTCAGACTCAAAATCATCGAGCGCAATCCTAAGGGCAAAATGAGAAAGGGTAGTCAGCTTCGGGTCGATTTGAGGAGATTTGTCTCGCGTGAACCAATCTATCCATTGCTCTTCGAAAAGCGCCAGGTGGTCAGTCCCTGCCCCGACGGCATAAAATATAATTGTGCCATTGCTATCTTTGATTTCTCGTAGAACTTCAAGACCTATCACTTGTTCGTAAAATCTTCTCATCAGATCAAGGTCGTGGACACGCAACGCTATTTCAGTAATTCCTGTAATCGATTGGTTTGGCTTGTTCATGGCTACTCCTTTGAGGGCGGTTGGCTTCCACAGCGTTCTTCTCTTTTGGGAAGAATGCTATTGCTCTTTCACAACAGACATATCAGAATTATGCAGAATACTCCTGTTGAACTAGCCGCCTAACGCGTAGATATTACCTGTGGCCGGCTAAGCCGGTGGCCTGGCCATGATTACGCCGAGTTGTTGCATCAGAGCGAGTTGGTCGACCACTCCCCAGTGCTCGTGAGCCAGCCCATCAT
>DAINRK010000729.1:0-2289 GCA_036741855.1 Anaerolineales bacterium | reverse complement strand
CCGCGAACCTGCGGACCTTTTTGCGCATCGCTCCTCCACCAAAAGTTGAACCGAAACTCGACCTATCAAATGTCACTCTTGATAAACTAGTCATTGCGGCGAATATTGCTTTTGCAAAGGAAAAGGAAAAACAGCCACTGGGCATTATCATTGCTGCACCGCGAGTCACCATCCGCGAGAAAATTGATCTGATAGCCAAAACACTGAAGGAAGTGGAACGCTCCACGTTCAGTGCACTACTCAATCCCGGTGCATCGCGATTGGAAGTGGTCGTTACATTTTTGGCATTACTTGAACTAATAAAGCGTTATCGTATTGCTGCTCATCAAGAGGGATTGTTCAACGACATAGAGATCGACCGCATGGAAGAGTGGGGGGATGATGAAGACATGGAACTGGAATTCGAGTAGCCTGTGTTATTCTGGGCTTTCAAGCGACAAAGAATCCCTGTTCTCAGAATTAGATATGCCCATCGTTTGTTTTTTCTGCCTGCCTGCCGTAATGCTCAAAGCAAGTAGCGCACCGAGGTTATCGAAGACAACTACATCCCATACGGATGGAGAACGTCCTGTTACAAATGATTGATGATATTCATCCGTCACTGCATAGAGGATCGCGAACAGCCAGGCAAGCCATCGTCTATGCGGCTTCATTTCCAACGCATTCCAATACGACCAGGCGAGCATTGCATAACCAAATATATGCCCGCCTTTCTTAATGACCTTATCTGCCCAGTCAAAATTTGGCAATTCTGATGAAGGCTGCGACGAAAACCAAAAGATGACTACCATCATCACCGCGGCGGGTGCCCATTTGCGGAGTCCGAAACTAATATGCTTGATCATCAAGTGAAATAAACAGCCACCGCCAGATGTAACGATGGCTTTGCAGGTGTGTCGGCTTCTATACGTCTTCGAGACGAATTGCTACGGTCCTGCTTCCGTCTCCCAAGTCAACACTTTGGATTACAACTCCTTTTCCGCTCGGATCACCGTCAAACACCATGCTAAATACGCCTGCATCGGCCTCAACGACAGTAAGTATTTCGCGTTCGGTATAACCTCTGGATGTATATTCAGTTCGATAAAATGACATTACATCTTCGAGTGACAACTTAGTATAGTAGAGCAGGCTGCCGTCGCCGATTTCTGTTACATTATAAGCATCTGCAGTCATGGGGAAGCCGGTGCTGGATGTCGTTGAGCCAGGAGCCATTGTAGCAGCAGGAGGGTTTGAGTTTCCAGGTTCTGTCGTAGCACCAGGCGCATTGCCTCCACCTCCAGTAAGAGTCTGGCAAGCCAGTGAGGCGAGTACAAAGATAGCAACCGCAAAATAGATTCGATACTGTTTCATGCGTAATCTCCTATCTCAAATTTCCCGAATTATAGCCTCGCGCCGTAAAAGCATCATCACCCTTTGGGCCGAGAAGCCATTACAATGTGTGGCGTCTATCCTATGGATAATACCAACGTTAAAAACACAATCGTCAAGACAGAAGAGTTGCTTCTGAAAGAGGGTAGCCGGTGGCTGCACTTTGCCAATCCTCATCGGATGATCATCGCACAAAAACTGGAAGATGTCATCCCTGCATTACGCGAGGTCGAGCGATTGGTCGAAATCAATGAGTGGCATGCGGCAGGATTTGTAAGTTATGAGGCTGCAACTGCTTTTGACTCCATACTTCATACATTGCCCGATATTGGATTCCCGCTTCTTTGGTTCGGACTTTACCCTGGCCCTCGCCAGGTCACATTACCCGAACCTGAATATCCTAAAGAAACATTGACATGGGAACCGGCGATTGACCGCGCCAGCTATACCTCTGCGATTGAACAGATAAGAAACCATATTGCTGATGGCAGAACGTATCAGGTCAATTACACGATGCGGCTTCGGAGTGACTTCAAAAGCAACCCATGGGACTTCTTCCTCCATCTAGCGCAAAACCAGAACCGCCACGCAGCATATATTGACACGGGACGTTATGCCATATGCTCGGCTTCGCCTGAATTGTTTTTTCGACTCGATGGAGATACCATTACCTGCTGCCCTATGAAAGGGACTGCCAAGCGTGGACGAACAACCATTGAAGACCAGGGACAATCTGAATGGCTGAAAAATTCTGAGAAGAACCGAGCCGAGAACGTGATGATCGTTGACATGGTTCGTAACGATTTGGGCCGGATTGCGGAGATCGGAAGAGTACAAGTTCCCGAATTATTTACCGTGGAACGTTATCCCACGCTCTGGCAAATGACATCAACTGTAACAGCAGAGACCAGGTCATCC
>DAINRK010000728.1:0-2297 GCA_036741855.1 Anaerolineales bacterium | reverse complement strand
TCCGTATGGCGCTCGAAGAGGCGAAGAAACAAATACGTACGACAGTTATTTACGTGGAGACAGACCGCGAGCAGCGCGTGGGCGGTTATGAATCGTGGTGGGATGTGCCAATTGCGGAAACCTCGGAGATGGAAAGTGTCCAGGCGGCATATCAAAATTACGCCGAATCGAAAAAGAAGGAGCGCTATTTTCTGTAAATGATATCGTTGACCCTTTCCATCGGAAAAGCCCGCGCGTTGCAACAATGCGCGAATACAAATGGTGTGTTTACTATTCTTGCCGCTGATCACCGCGACGCCATGCGGACGATGATCGATGAATCACAACCCCAAAATGTTTCATCACAGACTCTGACCGACATCAAGCTCGATATTGTCCGTTCTTTGAGTGATCTTTCCAGCGCGGTGTTGCTCGATCCGTTGTATAGCGCCGGGCAAGTCATCGCGGATGGAGCGCTGCTAGGACACGCAGGTCTACTGGTCGCGTTGGAAGATCAGGGTTATTTGGGCGATCCATACAACCGTGAGACTACTTCGTTAAGCGGTTGGAGCGTGGAAAAAGCGCGGCGGCTGGGCGCAACGGGAGTTAAGGTCTTGCTGTTCTATCATCCCGATGCCGGCGCGGCTGCGGAGAAGCAAACAAAGTATGCGCAGGCTATCGTTGCCGATTGTCAACATCATGATTTACCTCTTTTCCTCGAGCCGATTTCCTATCCGCTCAGCCCTGAAGTAAAGAAGAATTCACCTGAATTCTCCAGTGGGCGACGCCGTGTTGTGATCGAGAGCGCTCGGCGGCTGGGAGCCCTAGGCGCGGATGTGTTGAAGTTGGAATTTCCGGTGGACGCAGTCCATCATCCCGACCCTGCGTTATGGGTGGAGGCGTGCGTTGAACTGAATGACGCCTCGCCCGTTCCTTGGATTTTGCTCTCAGCAGGCGAACCCTTTGAGACCTTTTGCCAGCAACTCACCATTGCCTGCCAGGCCGGGTGTGCCGGTTTTGCAGTTGGGCGTTCGGTATGGAATGAAGCTGTGACCCTGCCATCTGAGGAGCGCCTCCACTTCCTGTCTATCACCGCCCGTGAACGTTTCAAGCGTTTGGTTGATATAGCTGAATCTTCTGCTCATTCCTGGCAAGAGCGTTATACATTGCTAATGCCGGATGAAAACTGGTATAGGACTTATTAAACTATGGAACATCATCTCCATCCTAATTTGAATTCCGAATTAAGTCTGGACGTGACGCCGGCCTCGGCCGGCTGGCGTTATTTGAGCTTCACTGCGCTGACACTATCAGCAGGCAAAGTGCACATTCACCTGACCGAAAATACCGAAGTTGCAATCGTGCCATTGAGCGGTGAGGGGCGGGTAATTGCCGGTGATCATTCCTTCGATCTGAACCGCGCGAATGTGTTCGATGGCAAACCAGAAGTGTTGTACGTTCCGCCGAGACATGAGATCAAAGTTGAAGCGAACAGCGACTTCGAATTCTCATTGGGGGGCGCGCCTGCTGAGGGGAAATATGCGGTACGCTTGTTCAAGCCGGATGAAATGAAATCAGAGATGCGCGGCGGAGGTACTGCGTTGCGGCAGGTCAATCATATTTTGGCGGCGCCGCTCCCCGCCGAGCGATTGATTCTCTTTGAGGTCTATGTTCCGGGCGGAGCCTGGAGTGGCTGGCCTCCACACTGTCATGATGGATATGGCGGTTCCCCTTATTTGGAAGAAGTTTATTACTACCGCTTCACACCGACATATGGCTTTGGCATTCACCGAAACTATCGCAAAGATGAGGATTTTAATGAAGTCTTCTCCGTAAGACATGGCGAGGCTGTGCTGGTCACAAAAGGCTTTCATCCCACCACGGCATCACCCGGTTCCAACATGTACTTTCTCAATTATCTCGCGGGTGATCTGCTTGACGAAGCCCGCGCCACGCCTCCAGTCGACGACACTGACTTTGCCTGGATGAAGCAGGATTGGGACGGCAAACGATTGACACTGCCTGTAACGTAACTGCAGCGAATCCATACTTAACCGCTTGTAAGGCTTTGGGAGCGAGCCAGTCCTTGAAGCTTATTGGCTGACAGATCGAACGTCCAGCATATATAAACTAAGGAGCGTCATCGTGAAGGATATACATATTGGACTGATCGGTACTGGCGGAATGGGGAAAGCTCACGCCACAGCATTTAAGAATGTCCCATTGGTGTTTGGGAATGAACCAGGCAGACCTGTTCTCGAAATCGTCGCGGATATTGCTGCAGAGGCTCTGGAAAAGTGGGCAGGCGAGTCTGGGTT
>DAINRK010000727.1:0-2302 GCA_036741855.1 Anaerolineales bacterium | reverse complement strand
TTGGCAAGCCAATCGCAGAGCATCAACTTATTCAGGAGAAGATCGCGAAAATGTCACAGGATTATGAAATCGCGCGCTTACTTTATTTGCAAGCCGGCTGGATGAAAAACGAAGGCAAACGCCCGACACGAGAAACGTCTTTCGCGAAGAAGTTTGCCACGGAGGCATCTTTCAGCGCGGCGAACGAAGCGATCCAGATCCATGGTGCATATGGGTTTTCAGATGAGTACGATGTGGAACGTTATCTCCGCAACTCCAAAGGCGCGATGATCTATGAGGGTAGTTCAGAAATCCAAACCTTGATTCAGGCTGGCTATGCTTTGGGCGAACGGGTAGACAAACCCCTGCGCTGTGAACTTCCTGCCTACGATGAAGCCTTCTGGCACGGATAAATCTATGCTTGACTTTCAACCCGTCCGCGAAAAGAAAATCTCACTTCAAGATTTAGTCAAAGATTTGACCAAGGATGATCTTCGGCGTGAATTAGATGAGATGTACGACGAAGTCTCGCGCTTGATCGCCAATTGCACCGACGCGCATATCACGTTTGAGCCAATGGACGATAATGCAGATGATCCTTACGCTGTAAAAGGTGAAGAGTCCATCTCGTGGACTCTGGGTCACGTGATCGTGCACCTTACTGCCTCGATGGAGGAGGCTTCTGCCATTGCATCTGAACTGGCGCGCGGTGTGACGTATCATGGTCGCTCACGCTCAGAAATCCCTTGGCGAGAGGCAACTACAATTGAATATTGCCGCTCACGATTAGGAGAATCGAGGCGAATGTGTCTTGCAAGTTTGGAGATGTGGCCTGACGAACCTCATATGGAGAATACTTATTCTCCCGCTGAGGGCGCTGTGCCGCATACGGCTGTTTCCCGTTTTGCCTCGGGACTCAGACACGCATCTGATCATCTGGGGCAAATTGCAGAAATTGTGCGTCAGGCAGATGAAGTTGTGAAAGAATAGGTAATAGATGGATCCTCAACCTATACACACGAAAATTGACAAAACCATCCAGACCACTCCGGGGCTAGTCGTATTGGAAAGCCCCAACGGATTTCCGCGCAATGATTCCAATCTCTATTGCGTTGACTCCAATGAAAAGATCGTCTGGAAAGCGGAAAAGCCCGATCCTGGTACTCTTTACTCCCGCGTCAGACTTAGTGATGATGGTGATAATATCTCAGCATATACAACTGGCGGGCACGCCTGTGAATTGGAGTTGGGCACAGGAAAAATACTAAGCAAGACAAGTATTCAATAAAAGAATTATCTGTCATTGCGAGCGGTCGTTCTTTGGCGGCGAAGCAATCCGGTTACAACAGGGAAATTGCCAACAAAAAAGGAGACACACCTTGAAAATCATTGCATGTATAAAACAAGTGCCAGACTCGGAGGCGAAGGTCAGAGCCGAGGGTGGGAAAGTATCATGGGGAGATGCGCCATTAGTGATCAACCCGTTCGATGAATATGCAGTTGAAGGTGCGCTTCAACAAAAGGAAGCCACGAGTGGCACAGTCACAGCGTTGTGCATTGGGCCAGAATCCGCAAAGGAAGCGCTGAAACATGCGCTTGCCATGGGGGCGGATGATGCCATCCTTGTCTCGGACCCAGCGCTGAATGAACTTGATAATGTCGGCGCGGCGCGGGTGCTTGCGGCAGCAATTCAAAAGCTTGGCGGCGTAGATATGGTCGTATTTGGTCGTCAAACGCTGGATAGCGGTTCCGGCCTCACACCCGCGCAGACGGCACGTACCCTGGGATGGCCCATGCTCGGGTTAGCCGGACAGATCAAGGTCGAAGATGGAAACGTGCGAGTCGAACGAGTTATCGAGGAGGGCAGGCAAATCGTCAAAGCGAAAGCGCCTGTCGTCATCAGCGTCGTCCAAAGTATTGGCGAGCCGCGTTATCCATCGTTCATGGGCATTCGCAAGGCATCAAAAGCAGAAATCCCTATTTGGTCATTGAACGATCTGGGTATCAGCACCCCCACGCCGATTGTCACACGAACCGAACTTATGAACCCGCCAGCACGCGACACAAACGTTGAAATCATCACGGGCGAAGGCCCTGCCGAGATCGCGGAAAAACTCGCCGACAAAATCATCGCGGAGAAAGTGCTATGAAGACCTTCGTATATATCGATCACTTCAAAGGCGAGGTACAGCCGGGTTCATGGGAGGCGCTTGGACTCGCCAAAAGTTTTGGCACAGTCACTGCATTGGTCTTTGGATCGGGTGTGGATGCTGTAGCAAAGTTGGCATTTGAATATGGTGCGGATGGGGTCCTGCTGGTAGAT
>DAINRK010000726.1:0-2304 GCA_036741855.1 Anaerolineales bacterium | reverse complement strand
CATTAAACGTGTGTACTGTTGACGATGACCGCCGCGTACGCGAATGCGCTTCTTGGGGCGATACTTGAACCGGTCGATTTTGGGACCCTTGATGTGATCCACCACCGTGACCTTGACCAGGATGTCGCTCACAAGGGGCGTTCCGACCATTATATCGTCGCCATCAGACATCAACAGGATGCGTTCAAAATCAAACTTTTTACCCGCTTCAACAGGCAGGCGGTCCACTTCGATGGCACGCCCTTCGACAACGCGGTACTGCTTTCCGCCGCTTTCTACAATTGCAAATCTCATTTTTTCTCCAGTCATTCACTTCGCCGTGTGCCTGCGGAGGTCTTTCACTCGTCGCCTGCAAACGGGGAAGCTGGGTTTATACAAGCAACCGCCCCAGCGTTATCTGCTGAGGCAGAAGCGGACGATATTATACATGCGGGGTAGGGATGTGTCAACCGCGAAACAAATTCTGTTAAGCGAGATCAGGTATTGGCTGAGTCCAAGTCGGCTTTTCGGTTGACAAAATCCCTCCTCTCTTGTACCCTCATCCTATGTCTGACCTTACACTAATTCAACAACAAATTGCCGAATCTCCCCTCAACTCGAAACTCTTTGTCTCCGGTCCTACCGGAACTGGGAAAACCACTGCCGGCGTTGAGCGGATGCGTTATCTGCTCGAGCAAGGTATACCAGCCGATTCTATCCTTATGCTCACCCCGCAGCGGATTTTACAGGAGCCGTATCTCGATCTACTTTACAGCCCGGAACGGGGTGCCGGTGGTGAAGTGACTTCAACTACCATGGGCGGGCTTGGTCGCCGTATCGTTGACTTATTCTGGCCTATCGCCGCCGAATCTGCGGGATTCGCAAACGCTGACCAGCCGCCCGTATTTCTATCGCTTGAGACATCACAATATTACATGGCGCATATTGTTCGCCCACTGCTGGATGAAGGGTATTTCGAATCTGTCACGATTGACCGCAACCGTTTGTATTCGCAAATCATAGATAATCTGAACAAGGCCGCAGTCATTGGATTCCCGCATACAGAAATTGCATCACGACTTGATTCCTCATACTACGGTGATCCCGTACAGCGGCGTGTCTATGCAGATGCACAGGATGCAGCGAGTCGATTCCGTGAATATTGTCTGCAGCACAATTTACTGGACTTCTCTCTACAAATGGAAGTCTTTACCAACATATTATGGCCGCTGCCCCAGGTGCGTGACTATTTGACGCGCAGCTATCGCCATTTGATTTATGACAACGTTGAAGAAGACAGCGCCCGCGCTCACGATATTCTCTGGGAATGGCTGCCTGATTTCGAATCCGCGTTGCTCCTCTTTGATCCAAGTGGCGGATTCCGTTATTTCCTCGGCGCAGACCCCGAAACGGGCAGGGTTTTGAGCGAACGATGTGATGAGCATATTGAGTTGCAGGAATCTTTTGTGGCCAGTGAATCAATCGCTTATTTACGAGAGGGATTGGTTGAAGCGATTGACCCCACTTTTGAATCAAAAGTTGAAAGCCAGAAGCCAGATGGATCTCCACTTGCATTCATTCAATCCCGTTTTTATCCTGAACTTCTTGATTCCATTGTGGGTGAAGTTGAGACTCTGGTTGTCGAACAAAATGTCCCTCCTGCTGAAATTGTGATCCTCGCACCCTATCTTTCAGATGCCTTGCGTTTCTCCATCACAAACAGGCTCGAAGCGCGGGGTATTCCGTGGCGTTCGCATCGTCCATCCAGGTCACTGCGGGATGAACCTTCCTCACTGGCGTTGATCACCCTTGCGATGCTTGGTCATCCTTATTGGAATATTCACCCGCCAAAATTTGATATTGCATATGCACTGATGCTCTCTATTGACGGACTCGATCTCGTCCGCGCGCAACTACTGACAGATATTGTCTATCGCCAACGTGACCTGTCTCTTACCTCGTTCGAGAATATCAAGCCGGATGTGCAGGAACGAATCACTTTTAGTGTCGGGAATCGATACACAACCCTTCGCGATTGGCTCCTTTCTTATCGTGAAGGCATGCCTTTGCCTCTCGATCATTTCTTCCGGAAATTGTTCGGGGAAGTGCTGTCACAGGCAGGCTTCGGATATCATAGCAACTTTGATGCGGTTCGTGTGGCGGGAAGTCTGGTCGAATCGGTGAAGAATTTCCGCAGAGCGATGGAACCATCCATCGTCAACAAGGACCGTCCTGACTTCGACCTGGGCAAGGAATATATCGCCATGCTGGAGGACGGCGTCATTGCCGCCTCTTATGTCGAATCGTGGAAAAGCGAGAATATGG
>DAINRK010000725.1:0-2314 GCA_036741855.1 Anaerolineales bacterium | reverse complement strand
CTCCCGAAGCGAAAGATCCGTTCATTCAGACTTATGTTTCATTTGGTATGGGCGCCGCGCAAAAAATGGGACTGCATTTCTTCCAGGCAGAGCAAAGTCTTCGCGAAGCGCTAGCTCTGGCAGACTCAGCAAACAATTCCTACATTGCCATTTCGTCGCTCGCAAATCTTGCCGACACGCTTTATATGCAGGCGCGGCTTACTGACGCAGAAAAAGTCTGCGAGGACGCGCTGGATCGTTATCAGGAAAATATCCCCGAAGCCAGCGATTGGTATTGGACACTTGCCCGCATTGCGTACCAGCGCAATCAACTCGATGACGCGCTTAGATTTGTCAACCGCTCCATAGATCTCTGCGCGGATTCACAGGAGATGGGTCTGAATGTACGTGCTTTGGTGCAACGCGCGATTATTCAACATTCCTGTGACGAAAAAGATGCTGCACAACTGGATTTGGATTCAGCAGACGGATTGGCGCGCGGCTTGCAAGACAAAACCTTCCTGCGCCTGGTGATCCGCCAAAAGGTGCTGTTGGCAACTGAAGATGAAAATATTACCTCTGCGCGGCAATGGTTAAAGACTCTCTTTGAATTGGGCGAGCAGCCCTTCCCCTTCTTTTATGCTTTTGCAAATGGACGGGTCTTATTCGCGGAAAAGAATTTCAAGCAAGCGAGCGCTGCGTTTCAGTCTGCATTGAATAGCCTGGAGGAGGTAGATTTCACGCTCTTTCGCATTGAATTGCTGACATGGTACGCAATATGCCTGAGTGAACTCCGTCAAACAGCGGAAGCTATACAAGCATTGATGGATGCCATCAAACTGGCTCAGGCGGGCAATGTGATTCGTCCATTCCTTGAAGCGTACAAACACGCTCCATTGCTCTTTGATCAACTTGATCGCAGCGAATTTACCGGGGTGTTGGACCATGTCAATCGAAACGGCGGGCAGACTAAAGTCGACGCGGGAACCGAGTCCGAAGATCCCGATTTGACGAAACGCGAGAAGGAAATCCTAAATCTGATTGAGACTGGGCTGTCCAATCGGGAAATGGCGGAAAAACTTGTTATCGCAGAGGGGACGTTGAAACGGCACGTCGCCAACCTATATCAAAAGCTGGGTGTGCATAACCGCGCTCAGGCGATCAGGCAATTCTATCGCCAATAAAAATACATACAAAATTACATATTTCGGCTCATCCGCAAATGACGTGCCTCCATTAAAGTAAGGCTGATTGTCATACTACTTTTTGCGGAGGAGCCATGTCTAAGACGATTCGCGCACGGGATGACATCCCGGCAAAACATAAATGGAACGCGGCAAGTGTTTTCCCATCTGATGAAGCATGGGACAGTGCTGCCGACTCACTCTTGCTTAAATTGGAAGAAGTAAAAAAGCTGGCAGGCAAGGTCGGGAAAAGCGCGAAGAAGGTAGCGGATGCGCTGGATCTGAGCAATGCCATTCAGGAGGAATTGGGCAAACTCGTCACCTATGCAGTTATCTCACAAGCTGTGGATAATGCCGACCAGTCTGCCGCGCGTATCTATGGAAAAATCCAAAGCGTTTATGGACAGATCTTCGCCGGCCTATCTTTTATCGAGCCCGAAATCCTGGCGATCGATCGAAAACAACTCAATAAATGGCGCAGAGAGCAAAAGCGCTTAAAACCATATGCTCAATATTTTGATAATCTGCTGCGCCAGCAAGCTCACGTTCGTTCCGCAGAAGTGGAGGAGATATTTGGTCTGGCGCTGGATCCGCTGGGGGCACTTTACACAAACATGAACTTGATGACTAACAGCGAGATGAAGTATCCTAACGCACAGGCAAGCGACGGGAAGGAATCGTCTGTAACACAAGGCACGTTGGATGAAATACTTGCTTCATCAGATCGTGAGGCGCGTCGCACTGCCTGGGAAGGATTCCGTGATACGCATCTTGCATTCAAGAATACACTGGCGAACAATTTGATCGGTTCAGTAAAGGCCAATGTGTTTGCGCAGCGCGTGCGAAAATATCCATCCACACTGCAAGGCTCTTTGTTCGTCAACAATGTTCCTGAAAAAGTATTCCACAATTTGATCGAGACCACGCGCAAAAATTTACCTGTCTGGCACAAATACTGGCGCGTGCGCCGTGAGGCATTGAATCAACAGGATATACAACCTTATGATATTTGGGCACCTCTCACAAAGAACCCACCCAAAATCTCATATGAACGAGCCGTCGAATGGATTCTTGGTGGGCTGGCTCCATTGGGCGATGAATATGTATCTACAGCCAGGCATGGTCTCCTTGAGCAAGGCTGGGTAGATGTG